>JAADGR010000391.1 GCA_013152225.1 Calditrichota bacterium | reverse complement strand
ACATAAGAAGCATCGTCATGCGCCGAGTGGCCGATCATTCTCATGCTTATGCATTCAATGAGCGTCGGGCCGCCGCCGTTGCGCGCCCTTTCGACGGCCTCTTTGACGACGGAATAAACAGTCAGCACATCCGTGCCGTCGATCTGATGTCCGGGGATACCGTACCCGATCGCGCGATCGGACAACTTTTTGCATTTATTGCCCGTGCTATAAGGAGTTGAATAGGCGTATTGATTATTTTCAATAACAAGAACAAAGGGAGCATTTTGCACTGCCGCAAAATTCAGCCCTTCGTGAAAATCGCCGATATTGGAACCACCCTCGCCGATAAAATTCAGAGAAACAACTTTTTCTCCCTGCATGGCCTTGCCCAGCCCGGCGCCAACGGCTACCGGGATCATTGCACCGAGATGGCTGACGTTGCCGATGATATTCAGAGAAGTGTCGCTGGCATGAATGCCGCTCTCTTTTCCTTTCGTCAGACTATTGCCCTTGCCCAAATATTGAAGAAAGATGTTTAATACAGACTGGCCTTTGGCAAGGTGAGCGCCGAGGTCGCGATGAATGGGAAAAAGGTAATCCTGCGATTCCAGTGCATAGGCTGCGCCGACGGTCGTCGCCTCTACACCGCGGCTTGTATAAACGCCGCCGGCAATTTGTCCCTGGCGATAAAGCGCAATAAGGCGTTCTTCGGTCATACGCGTTTTGCACAACAATTTTAAAAGTTCCAGCTTTGTTTTATCAGGTACATCAACGGCTTGCTGTGCCATTAACAAGTCCTTTAATAGTTTAAAAGTTCGTGCATCTTTTTTTCAATCACTTTATTTTGCGGAAGAACGGCTTCTTCCAAGTCCCAGTTGTAGGGAACAGGCGTATCTTTTGCCGCCAGTCGTTTCACCGGCGCATCCAGGAATTCAAAAGCATGTTCGGCAATAAGCGACGCAATCTCCCCGCCAAAGCCGCCGGTCAAATTATCTTCGTGCAACACAAGAACACGATTTGTTTTTTGCACGGACTTGGCGATCGTCTGAAAATCCAGAGGATTTATGGTACGGATATCAACAACTTCAATACTCAAATTCTTTTTTGCAAAACTTGTTGCAACCTCAACAGCCTTTTGCACCATTGCGCCGTAAGTAATAATGGATGCATCACTACCCTCCCTGACAACCTTTGCTTTGCCAAGCGGGATTGTATAATTTTCATCCGGCTCCGGACTCATGGCATAACTTTGACGATACAATCCTTTATGCTCAAGAAACAAAACCGGATCATCGTTTCGGATCGCTGTTTTTAAAAGTCCTTTTGCATCGGCGGCGTTTGACGGATAGCAAATATAAATACCCGGCAGGTGAGAAAAATAGCCTTCGATGTTTTGACTGTGACAAAGGGCGCCGTGGATGTATCCGCCAACAGTTGTCCGCACAACAACAGGCGCGCTCCATGTACCGTTGGATCGCCAGCGCATGGTTGCCAGTTCATTGCGGATTTGCATCATCGAAGTCCAGATGTAATCGCCAAATTGAATTTCCACAACAGGTTTAAAACCACGAACAGCCAAGCCGATGGCGGTTCCGATAATACTCGATTCTGCCAGCGGAGAATTAAAAACACGCTCATCGCCAAATTTTGTCGAAAGTCCTTTGGTCACCGTAAAAACACCGCCCTTGGCATCGGCCACATCCTGGCCGTAGATGACAATGCGATCATCCCGTTCCAATTCCTCGGCGAGCGCATGATTAATCGCATCAACCATGACTGCTGGGAAACCGGCGTCCTTGCTTTCCGGCTCGGCGCTGCCGATATTTTCCGGCACCGCAAACAAATGTTTCTCAATATCATTGACGACCGGCATGGGTGCAGCTTCGGCTTGCTCAGCCGCTTCATCGACAAGTCTTTTTACATCCGCCCGATTCTTGGCAACTTCTTCAGCTTTTGCAATGCCATTGGCAACCAGCAAACGGGCGTATTTCTCGATGGGATCCTGGCCGCGCTCTTTTTCCAATTCTCCCGCATCACGGTACTTGCGTTGATCATCCGAAGAAGAATGCGACATAAGGCGGATGGTGTGCGCCAGCACCAGGCTCGGCCCTTTTCCCGCCCGCGCCGTTTCCACACAATGAGAGACTGCTTCCGCAACCTCTTTAATATCCAATCCATCCACCTCATGGCGATGGAGATTTTTATATCCCATCACCATATCATAAACGGAAAACCCGGCAACCTGCCGGTCGCGGTGAACCGAAATGGCGTATTTGTTGTCCTCGATAAAGAAAATGATCGGTAGTTTTTCGCGCGTCGCCCAGTTGATGGCCTCGTAGAAATCGCCCTGGCTGGTTGTGCCCTCACCCGAGGAAACGTAAACAACCTCTTGTGTGTCGGCTTTCTTGCAACCCAGCGCTGTGCCGACAGCCTGCAAATACTGCGTTCCGGTCGGACTGGATTGCGAGACAATGCGCAGCGCTTTGTGGCCAAAGTGCTGCGGCATTTGCCTGCCGCCGGAGGACGGGTCATCTTTTCGCGCTAAAAAATTAAGCAATATTTCAAAAGGCTGAACACCCCATTGTAGCACAAACGCCTGATCCCGGTAATAGGGATACGCCCAATCCACGCCGGGTTTGAAAGCCATTGCTGCGGCAACCTGTGCTGCCTCGTGTCCTGCCGCGCCAATGTGAAAGAAACTCTTTCCCTGACGGATCATGGTCAGCATCTTTTCGTCAAGAAAGCGGCTGGTCAGCATTGTCCTGTAAATGTCAATGAGCCTGGATTTACCGTAGCTTTTCCACATTTTAATTTAATTACTCCGCCAAATGTCATTGCGAGCGAAGCGAAGCAATCCGGATGTCGGCTAAACTCTCGCTCCGCTTCTCGCAATGACGTGCTTTTCGATTTTTTACGAATTACTCATTTATGAATAGCCATACCATAAGCGTCTTCTGCAGCTTCCTTTATCACCTCCGAAAGCGTTGGATGAGCATGGATTGTGTTAAAAATTTCATCTGCCGTCGTTTCCAGAGTTTTTGCAACGCCCAATTCGGCCAAAAGTTCGGTAGCTTCTGCACCGACAATGTGCGCACCGAGCAATTCGCCGTATTTTGCGTCAAAGATGAGTTTTGCAAACCCCTCACTATGCCCCATGGCAAGCGACTTGCCGCTGGCGAGAAACGGGAACCTGCCGACTTTGATATCATAGCCTTTTTCACGAGCCTTTTCTTCCGTTAAACCCAGGCTGGCCACTTGCGGCTGACAATAGGTGCAGCCGGGAATATTGTCATAATCAACCGGGACGTAGTGCTTTCCGGCAATTGCTTCAACCGCAGCAATTCCCTCGGCTGAAGCAACGTGCGCCAGCCACGGCGGCCCGATGATATCACCTATCGCGTAGATGCCGGCCACGTCCGTGCGGTAGTTTTTTTTGTCTACCTGAATGTACCCGCGATCAATTTTTACACCGACGGTTTCGAGTCCTATATTTTCAATATTCCCCTGCACGCCGATGGCAACGAGCGCCATTTCAGCGCTCAAATCTTTTTTCTCCTCTTTTGAAGATACGGATATTTTTACAGTTTTTTCACTTTTGGATACTTTATCAACTTTTGTATCCGTCAAAATATCGATGCCTGCCTTTTTGAACGATTTTGCAACAACGTCCACAACTTCTTTATCCTCGATAGGCAGAATGTGCGGCAGCATCTCCACAAGAGTCACTTTAGTACCGATCGTGCTGAAAAAATAAGCGAATTCAACGCCAATTGCCCCGGCGCCAATGATTACCATAGATTTTGGAAGTTCCGGCAAAACAAGCGCTTCTTTGCTGGAGATAATCTGCTTTCCGTCGAATTCGATGCCGGGAATGGCTCGGGGACGCGCCCCCGTGGCAACGATAATATTTTTTGCTTCAACAATCTTTTTGCTCTTGTCTTCCGCAACAATCTCGACCTTTCCTTTTGCCAGGATTTTGCCGTTTCCGCGGATTGTCGTCACTTTGTTCTTTCTGAAAAGAAACTCGACGCCTTTGGATAACCTGCTTGCCACGGTTCGGCTGTGCTTCACCATTCCCGCAAAATCAACGGAAACCTCGGGGGCAACGATACCGAATTTTTTGGATCCTTTCATCTCACGAAAAAGACCGGCGCCATGAAGAAGCGCTTTGGTCGGAATACACCCCCAGTTGAGACAAACGCCGCCAATTTCCGCACGTTCGACCACAGCGGTTTTTAAACCAAGTTGTCCCGCTCTTATGGCAGCAACATATCCACCGGGACCGGAACCGATGATAACCACATCATATTGTTCTGACATTGATTCCTCATTCCTTTTTCATTTTAAAGTATTTGCAATTTGAACACCAAATTGAAGGCAATTCTCAAGTTCTTGCTCACTGGGAACAAGCACAGCCGTCAGACCGGGCAGAGGTACTTTGAATTTCATGCTCGTTAATCTTTCATCGAGCAATTTAATGGCTTCTCCATTCCAGCCCATTGAACCAAAACTTGCGCCGATTTTACCTTTAACATCAATCGTGGTCAAACTATTCAAAATATCCCACACCGGTTTAATCGCATCATTGTTAATTGTCGGTGAACCAAACAGCAGGGCATCTGCCGCTTCGATGCGATCAAGATGCCCTTTAAAATTCAAACCAACAACGTCAAAAAGTTCAACGTCAACACCCGCCGATTTAATCCCGTCGGCAATTTTAAATGCCATTTTTTCGGTGTTTCCGTGGGCGCTGCCGTAATAAATAAGAACTTTTTTCGGATCATTCTCAGGCAATGGCGCAGCCCATTCTGCATAAGCAGAAATATATTTTTGAACATCCTTACGCAAAATCGGACCATGCGAAGGCGCAATCAAATCAATTTCCAGTGGATCGATTTTCTTGAGCATATTGCGAATGTTCTTTTTAAAAGGCCGCATGATGGTGTCGAAATAGTATTTAAAGTCGGGCCAGAAATCGCGCGTAATCGCATCATTAAACATGCGGCTGTCGCAAAAATGGGAGGAAAAAACATCACAGGGAAAAAGAATTTTGTCCTCGAGGAGATACGTCATCATCGTATCCGGCCAGTGCAAGTAAGGAGCGGAAACAAATGAAAGATTCTTCTTGCCGAGGGATAATGTCTGGTTATTTTTAACACCGATAATCTCAATGTCTCTGTTGACAATGTTCTGCACATATTTAACGGCAGCGTTTGCACAAACAACTTGCGCATTGGGAGCCGTATCGAGTAAATCGACCAGCGCACCCGAATGATCCGGTTCGGTGTGCTGCACAATGATGTAATCAATTTTACCCGGATCGACAAGTTCGGTTATATGTTCCAGATATTGTTTGCTGAATTTTTCTTTGACCGTATCGATGACCGCAATCTTTTCATCATGAATCAGATAGCTGTTATAAGTCGTTCCGTTTTTCGTATTCAAAATAATATCAAAGACCCGCAAATCCGGATGCAGAGAGCCGATCCAGTAAATCTGCGGCTTGACTTCAAAAGGTTTCATCGTTTATTTCTCCGTTTTTCAATTCCAAAACATTTCATAGCTATTTCATTTTGAATGTCAAATGAAAATTTTAAGCTTTATTCAATTTATTAAAAATAGCAATTATCTTTCTCACATGCAAAGGATAAAGCTTTCATGTGGTAATCATTCACTCATGCGTGGTTTTGAGAAATATATAACTTCTTGCGACAAGGTCGACCGGGGACGTCGGCTACACCAATGGCGGTCAGTTGCGGTCCCTGACCGCGAAACTACTAGTGACCACAAATGGATGAGGTTGTTACTTGCTGTTTATTGAAGGAATAATATAAACTTAATCAAAACAGTTTTTATATATCAGATCCGCATATTTTCCCTTTTTACTCCACAAGGCGTAGCCTGAAGAAGTGATTTTGTAATTTAGGCCACGGGATGCTGAATTGGGAGAGTATCCGCGGCAGAGTCCAGAAGCTTATCGGCGCGGTCCCTCTGAGCGCCCACCACGTCAAGGAGCCAAGCGTGGTAGAATCCCTGGATAAGAATGGTAGCCACCTGCGACGCAGATTAACCAACTCCTCTGCAGTCACCAAATTGGTGTAACCGTAGTTGCGCCGCACTTCCACACGAAAGCAACCCGCGCCATTGAACAATTGACGGTACAGGTCTACGCTTCGGTAGACTGCCTGATACTCACCCCGTGATAGGAATACACCCTGGTGTAAAGTCGACTCGCGGAGGATAATCGATCCCCCTTCAACAAGACGGCTTTTCAAAGAGTGGAGTAGCGCCATAACGTCGAGGTCATTCAAATACATACACAGGCCACCCAGGAAGATCATGTCGAAGGAGCCTTCAGGAATGTCCTGTCGAGCGTCACCTTCGAGTATCATAACATTGGGCAGACGAGACACCCTTTCCCTGGCAGCCTTCAACATCAGGCTACTTTGCTCGATTCCTATGACAGTCTTTTAGCGCCTGGCGAAGATCTCGGTCCAAGTCCCCGCACCACAGCCAACATCAAGCACTCGCCCCGAGTCATACACTGCGTTGAGCCAATCACTGATAGTTCGCATCTCTTTGTGTAGTCGATATCTGGCCGCACTGGCTGGGAGATGGTGCTCATGGGCCATCATACTGACAGTGGCCGCTGTGCCACCCCTTGCATTGTCAAAATAGCACTTGACGGCTGCATTGTCGATCTGTTGTTCGATCGAGTCCTGAGGATTCACCAGTTGATCGCCAGCCATATACTTTTCCTTTTTGCGGATTGATAATTACTGTAATTTTATTGAAATTTGCTCCACACTATCCAGACATAGATAGCTGTCAATCCCAGGACATACACCGTGAGAACATAAAACCATTTTCCGGCAAATTTAGGCGTTCGGATTGGTGCCACATTCAAGGCAGCCATACACATACACATGATATATATTATAACTGCAAAAATCGAATGGCTGAAAACACCCTCAAACAGAAAGACAAAAGATAGAATGATGACATTGTTGTCAAGCGCCAATCCCATATACGTCGAATCATCGATCAGGCCGAACACATTGAAATAACTCAACCGTATTGCACTGGTAGCGACAATCACGAACGCCCCAGGTAGGAACCAGGGACTAAAATTACCATAGCTTAAGAGAAAAATAGCAGGGAATACTCCAAAACTTACAATATCTATCAGTGAATCAAGCTGGCCTCCAAAAGCCCGATGGTGGTCTGTTCGCCCCGTCATTTGGCGAGCAATGATTCCGTCAACCCAGTCAAATAAAACAGCCCACAGAACTCCAATTATCGCAACAGGGAAATTACCCAAAATAGCGTAGTAAATACCAAGCATTGCACATAACAGTCCTGCAAGCGAAAAAATATTGGGAATATCTCCAGCAAAAGAAAGCATTGTGGACTGATGTGGTTGTTTAGGTTCGGGATTCGTCATTATATTTGTGCTACTCCGCTTTTTAAGTCCATTACATCAATTAATGCCGCGACTAATTTACAATTTTCTGCTTCTGTACGGCTGGCAATCCGAAGATAGCGGTCAGAATCCGGTTGCGTTTTGCCCACACAGTCCTTGATGTACATATTATGTTCAATAAATAATTTTTTCGTAATTTCAGGAGCGCTGCTATGCACATAATCGGGAAGGCGACAGAAAACAAAGTTTGCATCAGGTTTGAAAACAGTCATACCTTCTATACTACAAAGTTTTTTATACAGACTGTCTCTGTCGGTTCGAACTTGTTTACAGCTTTTAATAAATTCCTGTTTATAATCGGGTAAAAGCCGGAGAAACTCTTCTGCAAATCCGTTAATATTCCAAATATGTACACCGTTTCTTACGTCTTGAGCAAATTTTGCATTTGCAGTCAACATATAACCGATCCGAAGCCCGCAAATGCCGTAGGCTTTGCTCATGCTTTTAAAAATTGCTACATTCGGATGATTTTCAATATCCTGTTCCATGTTTAATTGATCAGGGTTCTCTGCAAAATCTAAAAATGATTCGTCAATGATCAGCATACAATCATGTCCTGCAAGTTTTTTAGCAAGCCGAATAAGATCGGGCTTGGGAATTAACAACGATGTTGGATTGTTGGGCGTTACTACAACAGCAACATCAGCTTTTACTCGCAACGCTTCCGCAGCAAATTTTTCTACATCCAACTGGAAAGATGGGAACTCGAGCGGAAACTCGACGACCCGGCCTGAAGGCGCAGCATTGGCATATTCATTAAAAGAAGGCACGGAAACGATTAGCTTGCCTGCTATGTGGGCGGATACTATTTTAATTAATTCAGCAGCTCCGTTGCCCACAACAATTCTTTCAGCAGGTTGATCAATTATTTTGCCGACAAGCCCGGCAAGGGCATCTTGCGCCACCGGATAATTCAGAACAATGTCGTGGATATTAGATTTTAAGTCTGTAAAAACAGCCTCTGGTGGAAAATAAAGATTATAAAGATAGGCATGATCTATAAAATTATGTCTATAATAACCACCGTGTTGCTCGGAGATAAATTCGTATTTTTCAGATTGAGTCTTGTAATTATGTTGTAGCATTCAATACACCTGTTGTTTTTCGTGGGGCTGGTACAGCATTGATCAATTTCTTGATTAAATACTGGGGATGTGAACGAGCGGCAGATTCCACGGCAGCATGGTCGCTTGATAAAAACAGTTTTTCAGCCTTGGCCAGATCTTTAAGGGTGTCTATTTCATACCAAGGCTTGCTGTCAAAAGAGACTCTTTGTAGCGAGAGGCCCCCGTCAGCCACCAGGTCCGCTAAGACGGTTTCATAATAGTCGTGTACCCTGCCTGCTGAAATGTACTGGTCCAGTCTTTTTGCAATAGCAAACCATGAAGAGCGCGAGAAGCTGTAAATATTCACCGTCTTGTATCTGATCTCATTTGAAAGATCGGCAGTGCCGCTCTGGAACGTCTTAACCTGCTTAGATTGATTGATTGTGACAGTGGAACCGTTCATCCAGGGCTGCATACGCGCAACGGCAATTCTGTCAGGATAACACATGTCATCCAGCAGAGATCCTTGAAAAATAAGATCGCTTTCGACCAGCAGAAACGGCTCATGAATTCGTTTACGGGCCATCCAGAGTGAATAAATGTTATTGGTCGTCTCATACCGCCGGCTGAAAACATACTCAATTTTTATGCCTCCCATCCAATTTCCCAGAAAATCCCTAATTTGTTTTTCCAGATATCCTGTGACCACGACCAGACGTTTGAAACCATGCTGATTCAAACTGGAGACCAGCCGTTCAAGTATCGACATGCCATTAACTATTGTCAGGCATTTGGGAGCATTCTGCGTCAGGGGATACAGGCGATTCCCCATACCAGCTGCAAGGAGTACTGCTGTTGTCACACGTTTGTCGTCATGATTGCCGTCGTTCAAATTCATATCCTTATCCTTTCTGACCATGCCAATAATGGTGGTGACAATTGCATGCCTTGCTTTTCAAACAAATTAAATACTACAATATGCTGCCATCTAAATATTGCTCTGCATGGAGGTTTTTTACTTAAATTACTTAATTATGTAGTCTTTTGTCAATAAAGTTTCTCCAGTATTTGTTATTCATGCCTGACTGTTAAGGTCATCAGCGGTTGGAACCGCACCAGACTAACCAGCGAAAACGAACCGAAATTTAAAACTTTCCCAATTTATCCTAAAAGAATCGGCGTTTCCAATCCGGTGCATGAAAATATTATGCTTTATTACTAATCTACCCACTCTATTCGTAAAGTTTCCCACGGAGTATAAGCGCACAACGTAATCTTTCTCTTGTCGTCTGGAAAATGCAATCTTTTGTATTCTAGCATTTTTGCTAAAATATCTTCCCAATTTTCAGAAATTAATTCTCTTCGAACCCTTCGTTTATTATGCGGAAATTTTTTCAGAGTATCGGCCAACTCGACTCCTCTTTGATAATCGCTATCTTTTGTGTCCCTATTCCATGCGACGTGGGCAAGAAACATCAGAGTATGCATGAGCTCAGACTCGTAATATTTATCATCTTTAAAGCCTGTTTTTGCTATCTCTATTATTATTTCTGATAATTTTCTCATATTCTTATTAAATCGAGATTGATCAACAAAAGCCATTTGAAAGTTATCGTAATGATGTCAAAAGTTTTTCCTTAACCTCAGGAATTTCCCGCATGAGTTCCATAAGTATCTCAACGGGTTTCGGCATTGGTGAACGGCCGATATCCCAATCTTGCAGAGTCCTCAGTTTAACGCCAGTTGCATCTGCCAACAATTTCTGAGTCAATCCCAGTTCTTCTTTTCTGATTTTTTGCAATCTCATTGCTTGCAGCTTTTGCAATTCTTCTTCGCTCAAATGTGACACTTTTCGAGTTCCATTTCTTGACATTGTTGTAACTCTATATTTATTCGAATGAACCATGAATTTTCTCCTTGATGAAATTATATACCGAACACAAACGACCCTTTTACCTTCACTTCGTGGTGAGAACCGCGTGATAGCAAACAGAAATTTTGCTACCTACTTCGATTAGCAAGATCATATTTCGCTATACTTAATTTATCAGAATCCCACTTCTGCCTGAACACGCCCACCCATTTTTATCTTTATGAGGATAGAGTTCCGAATTTCTCTTTTTCAATAGCAAAGAATGAATCAAGATATGTTTATGAATGTCCAATTTGTGAAAGA
>JAADGR010000322.1 GCA_013152225.1 Calditrichota bacterium | reverse complement strand
CACCTGTTTTTCCCTGTAAAAAGCGTCGTCAACTCTATCATATTCTTCACAGTACACCAATTCTACAGGAAGGCGTTTTTTAGTGTGGTTTGCGCCTAAACCCTTCTGATGTTCCCACAACCTTCGTTCTAAATTTTTTGTTTGATGTGCTGGAATTACAGCCGCGTTTCAGCAAGTTATTCTTGATCATCAACCGGAATAAACAGATGTAGGAAACTGTAGTAATCATTGCTGCAAGAGCAGTTTTTTAATAGCGAGTTTTTTATCTACATTCAATTCAAAGAAAGAAAAACATAGCAAAAAGATATTGTGACAAAGCATAACCAAAAAGTGTAAATCCAAGGAGAAATAATATGCCGCAACTCGAATCAAAATACATGGGATTGACGCTGAGAAATCCGATCATCGTTGCCAGCAGCGGGTTGACAAAAAATGTTGAAAAAATGCAGGCATGTGAAGATGCCGGTGCAGGCGCAGTGGTGATTAAAAGTCTTTTTGAAGAAGTTTTGGGACAGGAAGAATTCGGCATTCAGGACAGCACGGGAATCCATCCGGAGGCCTACGATTATTTGCGTGCCGATCTGGCCATGGAATACGGGCCGCGGGAATATTGCTCCCTCATTTACGAGGCAAAGAAAAAATTAAAAATCCCGGTGATTGCCAGCATCAATTGTGTGTCCGCAAAATGGTGGCCCAGTTTCGCTTCGCAGATCGAAGCCGCGGGTGCCGATGCTCTTGAGCTCAATGTTTTCACTACGGCCAATGAACAGTATATCACTGCGTCTTCTTTGGAACAACTTTACATTGATATCATCGAGGCTGTGCGATCGAAAATTAAAATACCCGTGGCGATGAAGCTGGGCATGTATTTTACGTCGCTTCCAAATCTCGCCAGCCAACTCTGTCTCCACGGAGCAAACGGGCTTGTACTGTTTAATCGTTTTACCGAGCCGGACATTGATATTAAAAAGTTGGCACTCAAAACGACATTCCAGTTCAGCAATCGTTACGAAATGCACAGACCGCTGCGCTGGATTGCTCTCCTTGCCGGACGTATTGGTTGCGATCTTGCCGCAACCACCGGTATCCAAAAAGCGGAGGACATTATCAAAATGCTGCTGGTCGGCGCTTCAGTTGTTGAGCTTGCTTCAATACTTTACAAAAACGGAGTGGAGCATATCCAAACTCTATTGGATGAAATTAGAGAATGGATGAGCAGTCAGAATTTTGAAAACATTGACGATTTCAAAGGAAAACTGCGTTTTACCAAAGCTACGGATCCGGAACTTTTTTTAAGAGCACAATTTATTGAAGTTATTCGTGGTTACGAATAATTTTGATCGTTCGGAAAAACATGAAACGGAAAACAACAGTGCACTGCATTAAAACCATTTTCTCCTTTGAAACATAAAATCGATCCGGTGGCGACACTGGCCCTTACAGGTTCCGTCCTGTGCTGGAGCACGGTGCCGATCTTTTTAAAATATTTCACCAGCTTCATCGACGGCTGGGTTGCAAACGGCATGCGTTACCCTTTTGCTGCTTTGCTCTATATTCCCTGGCTCATCGCATTCCGTCGGTCAGGCCATCTTTCCCGGCATACGTGGAAGCTGGCCTTGCTGCCGGCCTCGATTAATGTGGTATCGCAAATCCTGTGGGCATGGACTCCCTATTTTATTAATCCCGGCCTCATCGCGTTTCTGGTCAGGCTTTCCACATTATGGACGGTACTGGGTTCTTTTATCTTGTTCAAAGATGAGCGAACATTGGCACGATCATGGATGTTTTGGGCGGGTTTCTTTTTCGCTATCTGTGGATTCATCGCAATGACCTTCGGCACGCATCACTCTTATGGCAAGACAACAGTAACGGGGATCGTGCTCGTGCTGCTCACAAGTATCGGTTGGGCGGGATATCAGCTTAGCGTGCGAAGAAACATGCAGAACATCGATTCCCGAGTCGCATTCGGGATGATCTCGCTTCTCACATCTATCGGGCTTTTATCCTGCATGTTTATTTTTGGAGATACGAACCGCGTCGTGCACATGCCGCTGCACGTAACAGTTCTTGTTTTTATTTCCGGCCTGATCGGCATTGCTGCGGCACATCTGCTTTTTTATATTGCCATCAAACGAATTGGAATCGCCATTGCATCGAGCGCCAGTCTCGCATCCGCGTTTCTTACTGCCGCATTCTCATGGTTTCTTTTTCATGAAACACTCACCAGCCTTCAGTGGCTGGCCGGAGTAGGTCTTATCATCGGCGGAATTCTGCTGACTCGATCTCAGGTACACGTTCGAATCGTGAACAAAAAACAATTGTAATTATTGTGGAAATGTATTATTTTTATATATACTTGATAAGGGTTGGTTTGTAACAATACTTTTTTAGTCATGTCATTGCGAGCGAAGCAATCTCATGCTTTACAGGCAGCTATGAGATTGCTTCGTCGTTCGTTCCTCACTCCTCGCAATGACAAATGTTTGTTACATTTTAGCCATAGACAAGTATAATCCCTTAATTCAAATGCTCGTACACATCAGGAGTCAAAAATATGACGGACATTGCCAAACATCTTTATATGACAGTTTTTCCGAATAATTCTTTGATTGCTTCCCAGTTAACACCGGAGGCCTTTGCAAAGCATTACATTCTGGGCAGCGCAAAACATTATAAAGGAAAAATGATCTTTGCGGAAATAGACATCAACTTCCGCGACCCGTATTTTGCAATTGATGACTATTTAGCCCAAACAGTGGCACATGAAGACGGCTCTCCAAAGAAAACCAAGTTTATTGCTTCCTACGCTGTCTTGGAACACGTGCCGCTAAACGTTATCAAAAGCTTGTATCTGGCGACAGCTTCAGGCTTGGCTCTTAAATTAACTCCCAAGCCTTACACAGCTATAAACGAGCCCGGACTTATCCGTATTTTTCAGGAAATTACGCCTTTGCAAAATCTGGTTGCCACCAATTTGGATCAACGAAGCTTTGGAAAATATATCACCACGGGAACCCGGTCCAAAGGTGCGCCAAAAATTGCTTTCACGCAAATTGAGCTTGATGTGGATGAATTTTTAGCAGAGAATAAAGACAGGAACTTTTTTGCCTCGCCAATCCCCGGCCATCATCCTTACCGCTTGTACGAATGCCTGCTGGAATTGCATGGGAATCCCCACAAAAAGACCAAGACCATCAGCCTGGGTTCTCTTCTCGCGGACATACCTTATACTCGCATCCGCCATGGATTTTGGTTTGATGATGGCAAAGAATGCCTCTTCTTCCCCATGCCAAGTCTGGAAGAGATGAAAGATAATTATTTTCGTTGGCTAAAAGCTGCATAAAAGGGTGTAAAAAACAAACTTTTCCCTCAGATTTGTATGAAACAAAAAGGAAAGCCCTGTCCCAAAGAACAGGGCTTTTTCTAATCAAGATTTTGCCATCAGGCCTTCTTTTTCCTTTTTTCCGTACCCGGAACAGGAATTATTTGTTCCATATTCAGGGGACCCATGCGGTATTCCTTCGGCCCGAGTCGCAAATCGGAATTCATCATTTCTTCCCACGTTACAGCTTTGCCGGTATAAGCGGAGATCCGTCCCATGATTGCCGTCATTGTAGAAATGGCCGTATTTTCCGCTTCATTGATGGGACTGTTGGTGCGTATGGCCGTTACAAAATCAATGTGCTCCTGGTAATACGGCGATTTATCTTTTACTTCATTTCCTTCCTTATCCTTTTCAAGGGCATACTTCCAGACCTCTGTTTTGTCATCCCTTTCGAAAATCGTATTCCTGCAATTCGTTGATCCTTTGGTTCCCATAATGAATTCGGACACGTTGTTCGTACAGCCGTTAATCTGCCGGCACATACTGTGCATGTGAAAACCATCGGGATATACAAAATCCACGCTAAACATGTCGTATTGATCACCGGTTACACGTCTTTGACGGGCGCCGAACCCCAGCGCTTTAACGGGGTGTGAACCGGTAAACCAGTTTGCCACATCGAGATTGTGAACATGTTGTTCGACGATGTGATCTCCAGACAACCAACACCAGTTCACCCAGTTTCTAATCGCCCATTCCATATCAGACCAGCCCCGCTGACGCGTCCGATACCACAACTGGCCGCCATTCCAATAAACGTTAATGCCGGCAATATCTCCAATGGCACCGGATTTCACCTGTTTGTAAGTGGCAATGTATTCCCTTTGATGTCTCCTCTGCGTTCCGGTAACAACGGTAAGCCCCAAAGGTTCAGCTTTTTTTGCCGTTATCATGATGGAACGTGCACCGACGGGATCCACAGCAACCGGTTTTTCCATAAAAACGTGCTTTTTTGCAGCGACAGCAGCAGCAAAATGGATGGGACGAAAATGCGGCGGCGTGGCAATGAGAACAACGTCGACACCGGAATCAATGAGTTTTTCATACGCATCGAAACCGATGAAACAATTCTCATCCGCTACTTCATTATTTTTTTCCTTTAAAATTCTTGCACGGCAGCTTTGCAGGCGATCATCAAAAACATCTGCCAGCGCGGTAATTTTTACTTTTGGTCCGGCACTTAAAAACTGAACCGCAGCCCCGGTACCACGACCACCACAGCCAATGAGTCCGGCCTTTAATTCCGGCCCATCCGGGGCAATACGCGGCTGATTGTACCATTTAACTTTTTCGGCACTCTTGCCGCTGCAAGCCACCATGATTGTTCCGGCTGCAGCCATCGTTCCGATAAAATGGCGACGACTAAAATTCGTTTCTTGCTGCTTCATAGCTCTCCTCCTGTTAGATCAATGAAAAGTGAAAAACGAACAATGAAAAATGATGCTTTTATCTCCAATAAAGAACTGCACAGAATCTGCCGCCCAGTTATTTGCCGTTTACCTCGCAAACCACCCGAAATCCCACATCATAACAATCCGAATACCACCACAAACTTTTTGGCATTTGTGGGTCGGTCATCATCCATGCGTCATGACGTGTAAAGTCGCGTGCTGCACAGCGAAGATCAGCAGCATCGCTTTTAAACGATCCTCCGCGAACAACATGTTCGGAGCCGGACCGGGGAACAGCAGGATATTGTGCATAGGCAGCGGCATCGTACCAGTCCGAACAGAACTCCCGCACATTGCCCGGCATATTGTAAAGCCCGAAAGGATTTGGTTGAACGGCTGAAAAAGGCTGCGTTCTTCCGTGACTGTTCTTTGCATAAATCACATAAGAATTAATGGTTGTTGTGTCGGCGCCAAAAATTTTATTCCACAGCCTGTTTTTTGAAAATTTTTCAGGATCGCCTTTGAAAAAGTATGGCCCTTCCGTACCGGCGCGACATGCATATTCCCACTCCGCTTCGGTTGGCAGTCGGTATTTCTTCCCGGTCACTTTTGACAACCATTTGCAGTAAACATTCGCTGCATAAAAAGTCATGGTAATCGCAGGGCGTTTTCCCCTGCCCCACCCCTGGTCGGGGTTGCCATAAGCCGGCGTCGGGCCGGTAACGGCATCCACATCCCTGGAAATTTTTCGCGTATCGGTGCGGCCTTCCGTGGCCGTTTGTGCATAAAATGTTTCATACTCATCCCATGATACTTCAGCTTTACCCATCCAAAACGATTTCACCTGCACCTCGTGAACCGGACTTTCATCTGCTTTATGGAAAGCCTCCTTTTCGGGGCTGCCCATTTTGAACGTTCCACCGGGAATAGCGACCATATCAAAACTGACGCTGCTTTGCGGGACAAACTCGGTAAAATCCTCAAATTTGCCGACTTGAGCAGGCTGCGTATAAAAATGCGCAGCTCGCTTTTTTTTAATAACCTGAAATTCCTTTTGCGCCTCTTCCGAATAATGCCCGACATGCAAATGGCAGTTCAGACAGCGCAATTGATCCGCTTTATCCGTATAATAAAGATGGGCATCCTCTCCCTTTTGAGAAAGCCCCAGTGGAAATAAATTCTGATGGCAGTGCGTGCACGATGCCTTGTATGTAAATGACACGGCATGCTCCAGCCGGGACTTTTCATCCCAGTTTATTTTGTCAACATCTTTGAAAACTTTGCCGTAAATATCCTGAAAACCGAGCCGTGCTTTTTCCGTTAGATAACGAACGCCGCCCGGCGGCAGATGGCATTCCACACAATGTACTGCAATTCCGCTCTTGTTATCAAAATGCGATGATTTTATCCATGATTGTTTGGCATGTGGATGAACATGGCAGCTTTCACAAAATTTGTCCGTCGATGTATAATGAACTACCGATTGAAATAAAAAATAAAAAATAATTCCTAAAAGAAATCCAAAGAACAACTTTTTTTTAAACAATAATAATATTCTTCTTGCCATTTCTTTGTCCTATTTCATCCCAACAATTTTTGCCAAAGCATTCCATTGTGTTTGAATAATATAAACCGTTTTTTCAATAAACTTGAACGTGGTAAACAACAAGCAGGTATTCGGATTTGCCTTTGTCTGAGAATGGATTATTTAATGATAATTATCAGGGGGTTATAATTTTGATAAATATATCATTTTGTAGTGTGCAATGCAAGTTAAAATTATCTGAGTGCCACAAACAAAAAACCCCGGCATTCAAATTTTGCCGGGGCTATAAAATTGATGTTTTGAATTCTGCTTTCACCCTTTTACCTGGAAATCAATCATCTTGACGGCAAGCTTTTTTGCTTTCTTGTCTTCTATCTGCAAGGCCAGGGAGTAATTGCCGGGTTTTAATTCAAAACGAATCGTTTGTTTGATGATCTTCTGGCGTTTCAATATCCCTTTGGAAGACTTGGCCACTTGTTGTATATTTTCACGACGCATAATTTCATTCATTTTTGAATCAAAGAGAACATACTTTTGTTCATACTCAACTTTGTAGCGCTTGTTTTCCCGTTGTATTTTCAATTCGTCGATTGGGAGTTCATAATGCAAAAGGATATTACTCGTTCCCCGGCTATCTTTTGCTATCTCGACCCGGAAATCCCTGATCGGCTTAATTTTCCTATCCAGAGTAAAATGAAAAGAAGGCGCAAAAACGTATTCATCTTTTAACTTTTCAGGATCGACCCGGCGCGTACGAAGAAAACGGGAATCCAAAAAAATTGCCCGACCGAAAATATTTGTTACTTTTGGCCGGATGAAGAAACTGATACGGTTATAATCCGCATAATACCAGTATTCCCGGTATGCATCATGTTTTCGTAAAGAAGGCTTGCCGTATTTGATATAAATTTCTCCACGAGCATCCCAGGGCGCGTAGTAAAAATCTTTCAAGCCGTCATAATAAGTAAAATGTTCGCGTGCATATTTCACCCTTTTTTCAAACTCGATTTCCGCTTCATTGACGTCGGTCAATGGTGTCGGGTCATTTCTCTTCCAAAACATACGCAGCCATTCCTTACGCGCATTTTTATCAAGCGAATAATAGTCGTCAAAACTTTCGGGAGGTAAAATATACCACAAGCCAAATGTCAACAATTGATCCCGAGTCCATTCATCATTTTGATGGGTTAACGCTCGATACTGGGCAAATCGTTTTTCCGAATAATATACAAGATGGTCAGGTTTGGCATTCAGCGCAAATCGCGTTTTTGATTTTTGTGCCGGCTTGAGGTTTTTACCCACCTTGACTTTCCCGTCGGTAGCTAATGCGCCTTCCTGATTTTGCGCATTCTCCAACTCTTCAACAAGCGATTTGGCGATCTCTTTGAACTCGCCGCGATCCTGCATATCCTTTAAGACAGGTAAAACGGAAGTATCGCCCAAACGACCCAGCGCAAGTGCGGCTTGATGACGAATTCTAGGATCATCATTAGCAAGCTGATCTTTGAGAAAAGGACGATATTTTTCATCCCCTTTCCGCACAAAACTTTCCGCGAGACTAATCTGGTTAAAAACGGCATCATCAGCCCAGGGACTATCCGGTCTTTTCTTCACCAGTTCATCAAAAGTCTGAAAAGCTTCCTCCTGCCGTCCATCTTCCTTTTCAAGGCAATATCCGACCCAGAATTTTGCTTCATCATCATAACGGCTATCAGGATATTTCCGGATCATCTTTTCATACAATCTGGCGGCTTGTTTCCAATCCTGGGCCACAGTGCGCTGTTTAGCAGATTCGTACATTCTCCGCTGACCATTCTGCAGAGATTGACTCTGTAAATTAGCTGGCAATCCCGCAAGGTAGAACAAAAGCAAAAATGTTATAATAATTTTCTTCTCCATAACCGGAATCCCTGTCCCTGTACGTTTAATAAACGAGCAGTACATTCTAAATATTGTTCAACTCTGATTTTACAAACAAATTTTGGAATTGTTTATTGAATTGCAGTAGGTCCGTTTCTTTAATGATCTTTTTAGCTTCCTTAAAAGCCGTAAAAAGTTCTTCGTTATCAACGTTCGATATTTCTAAAAGTAACAACTCCATTCGATTCAAAAAAGATATCAAGTCGGAATCATAAAGTTGTGTCGCTTGATGACGAATCACCTGAGAATGCAAGAGAAGATTTTGTGCGATCTTTTTATCGAATAGCAAATCAGTCGAATCGGCTCCGGTATCGCCTTGCCAATTTTCTATAGCAAGTAATAATATTTCCGATTTAACAAAATAATCATTCATCAGTTTCAGGTCTGCCGGTGTAATTGCATAACCGGGCATACGGGCACGGGCAACTGTCTCTATTCTCGGTGCCTGGACTGAGGAAACAAAAATAAACTTGCCGATAAAAACGCCAACTATGATCAAAGCAACAGCTTTGGCGATCCGCAAAGTGAAGTGTTGAGAATGAAATACATCATTCCACCAGCTTTCTGACCTCTTGAGAATCGAAACAGGACTCAACTTGCCTGGAAAATATTTTCTCAAGTAGTTTCTATAATCCCGCATTAATTCTTTACCAGGCTCCTGTCGCTGCCGCGATGAAAGAATCTGATGGATATCAGCAAGCTCCCCAAGTTTGGCAGTACAATGCTCGCATGTTTCGAGATGTACTTCCAGCTGCCGTTTTGCCTCAGAAGCCAGTTCGTCTTGCAAATAATCCGGCAATAATTTTTCAAACTTGCAGCTTTTCATAGCTCTATAAACGATCCTTTAACGAATACTATAACAAGCACACAAACCTAACCAGGCTTGTATTCGCCCAAATATTTTTTCATGTGAGCAAGTGCTCTGAAAATATGGATACGAACGGTGCTTTCCGCACAACCCATCACCTCTGCGATTTCTTTGGATGACTTTTGATGATAATATCGCAGAATAACAGCCGTTCTTTGATTAAAAGTTAAATGATCGAGCGCCTCATTAATCTGCCGTCCCAACTCTTCCTGGTCAACCCGCTCATTCGGCAGGTACATAACCGAATCAGGAATTTTGCTCTTTCGGTCAAGATCGCCGGTTATGATTTCCTCCAACGATCGAACCGGGGTTCGTTTTTTTCGTCTGAGCGTATCAATGGCAAGGTTGTAAAGTACGCGATAAAGCCAGGTAGAAAATTGGGCGCGCTCCTGAAATTGAGACAGCTTTATAAATGCTCTCAGGAACGTCTCCTGAGCGAGGTCTTTTGCATCCTCATAATTTCCCATGAGATCGTAGGCCACATACAGCATTTTTTGATGATATTTTTTAACCAGCTTTCCAAATGCATCTTTATCACCTGCTTTTGCTTTTTGGATGAGCCGTTCTTCTGATTCATTCATGAACTATCTCAAACGGAAAAGGAGGGCGCCAAAGAACCTGCTCTTTGGTTTGACGACACCTGCTCCTTTTTGTTTACAGTTTCATTTCCCGTCGAGCGGGATTCTGAATAATCTTATTTCTTTTGTTTGCTTTTTCGTTGCAACCTCGGCATAGACCCACAGTTCATTATTGACCCACATAAACTGTGAATATCTCCACGTATAAAAACGTGTGGGGGTTGAGCTGACCACCAGAGGAGAATCCGGCGTCAGATCAATAATGTGATGCAAATCGAAAGTAAAGCCAACACCGGTAGCAATATTATAAACAGGATCGTACCATTTGATGTTTGAACCTTCGTAGAAAAAAAGATACCCCACTCCCAGGGGAAGGACAGAGCCGGGCCGGATAAAGAAGTCATGCCAGCCGGAAAGATCCATGATCGGCTTTTTGGGATCACCGACCGGCGCCCACTTTTCGCCGTCCACACTGCGAAAATGAAACAACCGCTCGTTTTGCCGGACGTAGCCGGTGACGTAGCAATGAAAATAGCCGTTGGCATAAATGATATAAGGATCCTTGTATTCCAGCACCGTGATGTCACGGTCGAACGTTTTGGGAAAAGGCTTGATGACGACATACGCGCTTTTCGGCTCAAAATCTTTGGGATTATTTACGTCTTGCAATTTGAGGATAGACCAGGGACCGTTGTGCCACGGGCCGCAGAGATAAAGTTTGAATTTCTTTGTCATCGGATCGATGAGCAGGACAGGCCTTTCAAAACCGGGAATGGGAACGGCCTGACGTGGAATGCTCAACACTTTTGTAAAATGGATACCATCTTTGCTGTTGAGGATTCTCACTTCGTACCCCCTTTTGCCGCGCGGCTGGTCCGTGGAACGCATGCGACAGGCCAACCAAAAAACACCCTTTCCATCCCGAACAACCGAAGGTGCACCGGCCCACCACTGCGGCTTTTCCTGATCGGGTTTTAAAATGACATCATACTTTTGAAATTTTTCTGCGATCAGACGC
>JAADGR010000388.1 GCA_013152225.1 Calditrichota bacterium | reverse complement strand
GCATGGAGTCTGTATTGGTTAAAGAAACACCAGTGTAAATTTTATAAGTCCCACTTCTTATTTTCAGCGGGACACCCCTCGCGATAGCAGAATCGATGGCAGTTTGAAAATTCACCAGATTAGTAAGAGAATCATTATTCGTTCTGAATCCGTATTCCCACGCATCCATTATTAGATTTTTCCAGCGATAGGAAAGAGAATCATGCACAACAACCCTTGAAGAATCCTTAATTGCATTCCACGTCGATTGATGCAAATCCCGCGGCCGCACAAACTGCGCCTGCACAGCAAAAACAAAAATCAGTAAAAAGAAAATAATTCTTTTCATCGCACCGCCAACCTGTATTTTATTGTGACATCACCGCTTACCGCCGACGCCGCGGCAAACTTCAGTTTAATTCCCCGAGAAGTCCGCAAGTACGAGGTCTCATTCCCAATATCATAGCGCTTGGTTTCATCAACAGTAATCGTCGGCGACAGATCATTATAACTCGACTCCAACCCAACATGATCACCGCCCCAATTCTTGAAGCTCACTGTAATTGTCGGTGTGCCACTCCCCGAAACCGCAACCATAAGCTCACAATAGCCATTGTCTTCGAAATCGATGTTTTTCATCAATATGTCGGTTTCAACCGAGGTACTGCCGCTTGAAATCGTTGCCGTGCCTTCGTAGAACTGGACCCCCCGACGCTGAAAGTCCATTGTGTTAAGTGCAATATTTGCCATCGCTATTTCTCCTTATGCGGATGCGAGAACCGGGAATACAGAATCGCTGTGTCCAAAACCGTCGGCGTCCAAACAAACCTGAAACGAATCCCTTGGTGAACCTGCCACGGCGTGCTATTCGTCGATGCGGCATCAGCCATGTCAATTTCTTTACCCTGAAATGTACCTGCCCCCGGTGCCACCGAAGATACATCGCTCTGTGTCAAACTGTCCAACGTGTACCAGCTCGTCACCAATGAATCGCCGAGATTCGAGATACTCTGCAATAACTGATATTTAATTGTAATTGTCGAGCGAATCGTATCATCCGCCGAATATACCCCCGCAAACAGCGACGCCATGCCTTCTTTATCGCGCCAGGTATTCCCCTCGTACATGATCCATCGCCCTGTCACCGAGTCCGCGGCGCTGGAAATTAGCCACACCGTGTCACGTTTTGCCGTTGCCGTACCAAACACGCCGACCTGGGCAAAACTTGACACCGCAAAAACAAGTATCAAAAACAAAATCAGCTTTTTCATTTTCATGCCCTCTATTTTTTCTTTGTCTTCGCGTCTTTAATCATTTTGTCCGGCTGTTTTTCGACAGCTTTTCCCTTGACAATGTCAAAATTCTTCGGGAAATCCTTCAAAAGCCGCTGTGCTTCTTTGTCCGGATAATCCTTGATCTCGCCGTCCCTGATTACGCCGTACGGCCCATTGTGATACAAAAAGCCTTTTGTTGCCTTGAATTTGAGTTTCATTTTTTATTTTTTATGCTCCTGTTTTTGTCATCGTTTTTTGTTTTTAACCACCGCAGCCGGGCCACGAAGGCCCAGCCACGGTGCGCGAGAGGAAGCCATCCTGCCGTTTCTCCCCTATCGTCCCTGATTTACAGTGTGGTCTTGACGTTGTACAGCATGACCGACTGCTTTTCCGAAAGCGCATTGTACGGGTCTTCGAATGCCACCCGCATCTTGGCAATCAGTTTCACCTGGTCGGTATCAATGTTAGTGTCAGTTGCCAGCGTGATACCAAGCCGGTTACCGATCCAGAATCCCGGAGTATAAACCAGCAGCACCCCGGTGCGGTCGGTAGTCGTGCCGTCATAAACACCGGTCGCATTCAAATCATCCCGCATGTACTCAGACGCGATGATAGGCACGCCGTCGAACCGGCCGATTTCGCCGTTGATGATGGTGGCATTGGCGCCATATTTGTCAAGCGTCAACACCTCGGAGATGCTCAGCCATTGGATGTATCCGACCGGCGAGCAAATCCAGGCCAGCTTCGACGGATCAACACCATATTTACCCATCAAAATCCGGGTACCCCGCAGCAGCGAAGTCGAAAGATTGGCATTCGCCGCATCTTTGGTCGTGGTTCCGGTATTGTTCAGGGCGTAGTAGCGCAGGCCCTTGTAAGCCTTCCTTGCATCAGTCGAACTGGTAACGTCGCTGTCCTGGTGAGTCGTGGAGTCGTCGCCGTTGATGATCGAAGTCTCCTGCGCTTCCCGCAATGCCGTGGTCAGCGAGTTCGAGACAAAATCCATGATGTTGATGATGGCATCTTCATCGACTTCACTCGAGAACAGCACCCGTCCGGCCAGCTTAATTGCATTAAACGTGAAGTTACTGGTACTCGGCGTCGATGCCGTAATCGTGGTTCCAGTATCAGACGTGGACTCGGAAATCAAATATCCAGTTGCACCACCGGACTCAACCGGCATTTTGTACGGGTTCGTCGGCATGTTTACCGACGGGAACAGCGCCGCAACCTTGAGTTGCAGTCGCACCTTCTCAATCAACTGACTCGAGAATCCGGTCGGAATCCACTCCGCACCGCTCCCGGATGTCGAAGTCGAAAGCGCTTTCTTCAGGTCTTCATCGGCCTGGAGTCGCTGCAACGCATCCTGATACATCTTCGTGCGCCGGATTTCCCGACCCAATGTGGTGACGGGCTGGCTTTTGTTTTTGGCCCCGGCAAGCATGGTGCCGAGTATCAAGAGCTCGTCATTGATTTTCTGGAATTCCAGAATCTTATCGGCGGTATGTGCCGGAAAATACTGTTTCAACTGCTTCTCGCTCGCCAGCAATACCCGCGGCATCTCCACACCGTCGTCAATCTGCACCATGCCCTTCATATACGAATCAATGGCTTTTTCGGGCGCGTTTTCATCAAACCCAGGGCCGCCACGGGCTTTTTCGTTGTCGAGGTCTTGCCGTTTCTCCAGCATCTCCTCGACCATTTTGCGGAGCTTCTCGTCTTTGGTGGGGTCGTCGCCGTTTTCCTTCAGCTCCTTCACCCGAGTCGCTACCGCAGCAGAAATCTGCTCGACCAATTGTTCTTTAGTCATCTTCATTTCCTCCAATAATTTCGGTTAATACGTTGTTAATTACATCGTCCAGGACTTCCTGCAACGTGGCTTCGTCAAGCTCCTCAATTTGGATGTCCTTTTTATCTTGGTCGAGCTCCTCTGGCTCTTCAATTTCATCAAGCCCCTTGAAATCGGGCGGTTCTTTCTCAAATTCTCGATAATGCTTGGCGAGATGATTATAGATTCCGCGACGGTCGCCTTCCGGCACGTCCACACCGCCGCGACCACCAAGCAACGCAACCATCGCCGCCGCTACCCCACGCCAAACCGTTTGTAACTCACCGTTAATTACATCGTGATGCGGCAGTTTATAGGATCCGAAATTCTCAACATTCTCTGGATCATACCAGGCAAAGGCTTTGCGATATTTCGCCCAGTCAATCTTTTCTTTGTCACCCGAGCCATCACTCGACGCCCAGCGGCGAATCCGTGTTACTGCGGCATTACCATCCCAGGCACGGTCTTCCGGTGCCAATGGGTAACGAGCGTGCGGAACGACGCGTTTTTCGATTGATGCAGTTTCTTCTTTACCATCATCTTGCTCCGCCGCATCCGCTTCAAGCACCGCCTGCAACGCCGAAATTGCGTCCTCGATCAGCTTACGGTTTTTCTTTGACAACACCCGACCTGCTTTTTCCTCTGTCTCAACGACTTCTGTCTCCACTTCTTCCGGTTCCTCGTTTTCAGGCTTTTCCGCTTTGCCATCCTCCCGCTGCTCTAACGTTTTCGCTTTCATCTCCACCCAACCTTCCGGCGTGTGATCGAAATTATCGTTTTCAAGAAAACTCTTCAACTCATCAAGCCAATTCTCCGGCAAGTCCTCGTCAATGCCTTTCTGCGCCAATGCCCCTGCATTTGCCGGGACCGGCACAGCGCTGAACTCCAGCAACTCCCACTCCTCTATTGTCGCACCGCGCTGCTCCGGGAACACCCGCTCGTCGCTAATTTTCAGCGGAATAAAACGAATTGACCCGGCGTTAAGGAAACCTTTCTGATACTTATTAAAAACCATCCTTGCAAACGGGTCTTCGAGATCAAACTGCACATCGGCTCTGATCTGTTGTTCACTGATTGAAATTGTCTCAGGAATCACCCGTCCGATCGCGGGGCTGCGGAGATCATGGGCCCAAAGAAATACGGGGTTCTTCTTGAAGTTATCAATTTTCGCACCACTCGGCTTCACCACCTCACTGTCTCTGTCGAGCTCCAGGTTGGTAAGCACAAACGGCACAATGCCGCGTTCAGGGTCGATGCCCTTTGTATCAATGCTACAGATTTTTAGTCTTGCTTCAGACATTCTTTCTCCCTCTTGAAAGTTGTTGTCATGCTTATGGCGTATCTCCTCCCGCAGCTTCGACACTTTATTTCGCCGGGTTGACCGGAATAAACGTTACCGACCACCACGGATTTGCAGTTGTTGCAAACCAAAGAAACCGTTATTTGTCGATGATCTTTTTTCATATATTCACCGGCTCCGTTGTTCCTATGTGGGAACATCTTTCGTTAAAATCCTGCGGAAAAAACATTTCCTCGCCATCCAACAAAACAAAATTTGCATCAACGGGAACCACCTGGCCATCGATTTGATGTGATTCCCTGACTTTTTCATCTCGACTCGTCAGCCACATCTTGCGTTCCCAACCTCCTTCCTGCAAACCAATTTGAGTGCCCGCGTTATTTGCTCCCATAATCTCTGTTCTCGCAATTGTCCTGGCCCGGCCTTCCGTTAACGCTGGATCAAAGACTTCCGACATAATCTTTTGGACAGTTTCTTCAAGGCTTAAATTCTCATACATTGCCTCCCGCAGAACTTCGTCGAGTTTTTCCTTCGTAGTTTCATTAACAAATTTAGAAAATTTCCGCATTCTCTGACCCAAAGCAGTATTAAACGCTGGCGTTGCCGTATCGACTACTCCGCCAGACCAGATCTCCGCTGCCGCCAACATTACCTCAGTAATAATTGCAATTGTTTCAGCGGTTAAACGTTGTGACCACTCGTCAATATCAAATAAATTACCTGGAATCTGAAATCCATCTTTCACAGATTTATTCGCTTCTCGTAACCGAGCAACAATTTCCTCGCCCTGAGTTTTAAAAAATTTCTTTACTTTCCTTTTCATCTGTCTTTCAAATGGCTCCAATTTTTTGACAATTGCTTTCCAAACTTTTGTGCGCTGTTCCTCAGTTCGCGGATTAGCCATCACCGTATTTCGTTCTTTTTTTTTTGACTTTCCTCCGCCCTGCTCCACCGTGCCGATTGGCTGCAACGCCATCGGCAACCAGGTCGTATTCATCAAAGGATTATCAACCGCATCGAGCCCGTAAACATGACTGCGAATATCATTTGGCGTCACTGCAGCAGTCTTAAAACCTTCAAAGAAGCGCTTCGCTTTCGTCTCCTGATCTTCCTTCAATGCCTCAACGCCAGAAAGATCGGGCTCCACCACGATATTTTGCCGGGTCGTTAGGCGCGGCAGCAAAAACTCATTGATCAATCCGTAAATTTTCATTATCTCCGGCAACAGCGTCTCCTGCCAGAAGCTCCGTCGGGCCTCTTTCCAATTCGCATAAGTGGACTTACCGACACCAAGCACTTCCAGTGGCACGCCGAACAGCGCCGCGATTTCCTCGCGGTTCATGTTGCGCAGGTTCGAGAACTCAGCGTCACGGAGCGTCATCGTATTCAAAGGCGTGAATTTCAAACCGCCATCCAGCACCGCGACTTTGTGCATTTTATCGGTCCCGGCATACAAACGCTCAAAACGCAGACGCAAACGCTTGGCGTCGGCTTCATCCAGCGGCGTCGGCGTCTCAAGCACGCCGGAGAGCTTCATCCCCTGCTTGAAAAACTTTTGATTATACGATAACGCCTGTAGTTCGAGATTCAGAACCGATGACCCCGATTGCAGCGGCGACAAGCCCCGCCACTCATCAAACGGATTAAAATATTTCACGAAAAACACGTTCTCGGCAGGGTAATCATACCAGCGGCCTTTATAAAGCCGCTTAAATTTTATGATGCCTTTCTTTGGATCAGTAATGACCTGCACATTCTCACTGCGCCAATCGGCCCAGAGTGCCTGAATTTTTCGGCTACGCGGATTATCACCTTTATCGAGTTCCCAGAATAACTCGCCCTGGAGCTTCAAGCGCGACAAAGACTCCACCCAGAAATCAAAGCGGGTCTGCCGCCAGTTCGGTTTCTGGAGAATCATAAACTCGGGGTCAAAAGAAATGTCTTCCTTGGTGCCGTCTTTTTTAATTTCATATATTTTTAGTGGGAGGGAGGCAATATTCTGAGCGATGATATAGACGCAGCGATACACCCAGACCAGCTTTTCGTACATCTTGTTCAATGCCTCGGAATCGCTGTAAACCCATTCAGTCGTACCGCTGGCCGCTGAGACAATGAGATTCTGCACCTGTTTCGGATTTGCTACCCGAAGGTGAGAATCCAATACTTCATCAATAAATTTTCTAAACAAATTCGCATCTCCGCCTTTTCCTTGTTTTTAGTTTTCTGTCGTCAATGACTAATTATAGTCAATTGCAAATCCGGGCAGTTTCTAACCTCCAAGCCGAAGTGCCATCCACATCACAAACGAAAGCAGCATCGCCGCAACGACCATAACCTGAATAAACACGCCGTAGTACCACCCGGCTCGAAGTTTCCACTCTTTCATCGCCATCATCTGTTTGTAAGGAAGCCGCCAAGAAAGCTGCGCGCAATAAGTGCTGATGGCAAAGAAAGCTAAAATAAAAAGAATTTCAAAGACCCGAACCGGCAGAGACGCGAATAACTGCTCCATTTATAACCCTTTCTTTTATAATTTACGGAATTTTTTGCATTAAAATAAACAATTTTTTTCATTTATTGAATTTTGTTTATTAAATTATTATAAGCTATTTTGCTCTTCAATCAATTGGCGCAAATACATGCACAAATCAAGTGCCTCCTGATAAGCATCAACCAAAGCATTGCGCCCATTAAACGGCTGCAATCGCTCGCCATATTTCCTTTGCCCTGTTCTCGCTCTGGCTTCAATATCTTCTTTTACCAGTGTCGCGATATCAACACCATTGCCATTCGGCTTGTTTTGTTTCTTTGTTGCAAAACTCATTATAACTCCCATCTGAATTTATACTGCTTATAAACGCTTTGGCTTTTCCTTTTGCGCTTATTGTTATTCCACTCTTGAGGATTGACTTCTGCAACAATTTCAGCACCTACCGCCAACAGAGAAGAACCGCTTTCTTCCTGCAACGTATAAGTAATAATTTTCTTGTAGCCCATCAATTTGCAAATTTTTCGCATCGTCCCATAAAGTTTTGAATTGGCATTTTTTGTTCCATCAGTGCAAACCCTCAGAATCTCAACAGTAAATCCATCATCAAGATTCCGGGCCACTGGTCTTCCAGCAATAGCGACGCCAATCATTTTTTCATCTTTCCAAAGAGAAATCGCAAATTTCCCGCCTTGCGTCGAATCATTATGGCGGTGGTATTTCCTGACAAAATCATTAGCTTCTTTCAAATGTATTGGACGAATTTCCATTTTTTTTAAATTAATTTGTAGAACTGAAACCCTAAACAAGTAACTATTGCATCTTTAATTTCTTCTTGCTTAAAACCAAATAGAATAGGATAAACTTTTTTTAGAACTTTTAACAACCCATCAAATGTCCTACATTCTTCGTCGTGTTCGTTTTCTAACACTTCAATTGGAATTTCTGCTATTTTGCAACAATAAATTTTACAAATTTTTGCTAAACCTGTTTTTGGAATCTCAACAATGTCACCAACAGAAACTTTACTTTTCCATTTCTCGCCAAGACGAACCGTAAAATTTAATCCAGATTTAAAACTCGGATTATCAAACAACAATTTTTCCATTTTTGTCTCCTATAAAATATAATAATCAAATTATTACAATCAATGCCATCGCTACCGCACCAACAATATCGCCGACCGCATCGTAAAAGAAGCGCAAATAACTGCCATATATTTTCTCAATATCCGGACGCAATGACTCCATAATTTCCCAAAAAATCGCCAGCGCAACTACAACCGCCACCGCATCCCGAGCAAGGAGATATTGCAGCGATATCTTTGCCAGTGCGCCGCCTGCTAATATGTGAAACCACAGCCAGCGGTTTTGTAGAAATGCGTATTTGAAGAAGGTTTTCATATTATCATTGCCTTTTTTATCAATTCAGTTGGCTTAACACCAAGAGCCAAGGCAACATCAACAATCATCAGAATAGAAAGATTGTGTGCCCGGAAGAAAGCATGCACACGCCTAATGTCACATCCAATTTTATATGCCAATTGTTTTTTATTGATTCCTTGCGCTTTCATCTCTCCAAGAATTTCCTCCTGAATAGACATAACAATTCCAGCCGTAATGTATGCAGGATCAGTCTCAAGCTCTTTCCAATATCTTTCCATCTCTTCATTCATCGTCGCATTGCACCAGATTGTATTTTAATCATGTCCTCAACGCCGCGACGCACTTCTTTTAAATCAACTTCTTGCTCAAGCAAGCGACACCAATAAATTCTTTCGCAGGTCTCACAAATAATATCGCAATCATCTTTCCGCCATCTCATTTTGTGCATCGGATGCGATATTTTATGAAACACCGCTCTTAGCCTTGCAGAAATGCCGTCAATTTTCCGTTTCAATTTAACACCACCACCATTCTTTTACACCCATGAATCCTCGCATCACTAAAAAATATATACTTCGCCACATACTTCCAGTCAAAATCCCAAATCTCAAGGACTCGCATGGTCGATTTCCTTAATTACTTGCATTATTACATGGGCCACTTGTGGAACTATTGCATTCCCGAGTGCTCTAAGTCTGTCCACCCTATTGGGAATCCCATTAGCCACTCGATTAATTCCGGGTTCAGATAACCATTGCTCGCTTCTTGTCTCGCAATAAAATCTTCCAATCTCCCGCGATGATTCGATTCTGGAGACAAATGTATCCGTAATCTGTTTTTCATCCCTTCCGCTGCCCTCGGCGTTGGCCACAATCCAGACTCTGTCCCTTCTATGCCACGCACCGACGGCACAAGCTGGAATAATAAACGTCTGGACTTCGTAGCCTTCACTTTCCAGGTCAGAAAGCACCTCGTCGAGCCCCAAATTAATGATTCCAGCAACATTTTCGCCAATAACCCAACGGGGCCGGACTTCTCGAATAACTCTAAACATTTCCGGCCAGAGCCAGCGGTCATCTTCCTTGCCTTTTCGCTTCCCGGCGACACTGAAAGGCTGGCAAGGAAATCCTCCGGTAATAAGGTCAATTGTTTCTGCATATTTATCTCCCTTAAATTTCCTTATATCATCGCAAATCGGGACATCAGGCCAGTGCTTTTTTAAAACTTTTTGGCAGAATTTATCTTTTTCAACAAATTGGACTATTTCCAGTTCGTTTCCCCATGTCCACTGTGCAGCGAGTGAAAAACCGCCTATTCCTGAAAATAAGTCGAGCATTCGCATTCTTATATCCACACATTTACCTTCACCGTGGCATTATAAAACGCCATCACCACCGCATCGCCTTTGTCGGGCGAGCGGCCGAGGCGCTTTTTTGTCTTATCTTTCGGCTCAAGCTCTATCTTTCCGCCACTGACTTCGCGCCAAAGCGGTGCCGTCAAATCGCCAACTAACTCATCATCATCCGGCAGGGCCACATCCTCGCCATACACCGGGTCCAACATCTCCCGCAAATTCCACCACGCCGCGCTGCGCTTGTTGACAAATCCCCAGGTGCCAGACCGGTCCCGCATGTCCGTTCGCTCTGCCGCATTGAATGCCTCAACCCTGTTGTAAAACTGCTCATTCAGCCGATCAAATACACCGGCCCCAATTCCAATCACATCAATAATCTCACTCGCTGAGCCGTAGCGATTCAGTAGCCCCGCCAATCGGCCAGTCGTCCGCATCGTGTCAGCGTAATTGTATTCCTCTAATCTGACAATCACATTCCCGGAACGAAATGCGAAGACAGTTTTATCTCCGCCACCCCGCGCGATATCCGCGCCAATGCGTTCAATTTCCATCTCCGCCAATTTACCGGAATCCCGCAAATCCTTCCAGCGCTCTTGCGCCGCCTCAACCCAAGCAAGCGGGATCACGCTGTCTTCACTCTGCGAAGCAAACTCGCCGAGCACCCGGTTCTGGTAAACCGCGCTGTCTTCGCCCCACTGTCGGCGGCGCTGCTCGGCCCACTCCTTTGAAATGCGGCCTGCTTTAATACATTCATCAAGAGTTATGTGGCGAGTCCACCAATCCTCATAACCAGCTTCACGTTTATGAATTTTATAGAACCGGCCGGTCGGTGGTCCTGGCGTGCTGATTGCCACAGCAAAAGCATCGCTCGCACTGCCTTCGCCTGAAAACGCACCCTCCACCGCATCCCAGGTGCCGTCGGGAATTGCTTTTGCCTCGTCAAGGAGATACAAAAGGTTGTCAGCATGAGCGCCTTCAATTAAATCCGGTTTATCACTGGCCACAGCAAAAGCCTCGCCACCCGACAGCTTCAATGCCAAAGTCAGCATTTCAGCCGGACTAAATGGATCGCGGTGCATCTTATTCCAGGCCAGTCGTTTCGTCCATTTGTGAATTTCAGGCCAGAGATATTTTTCAAGCTGCCGCCATACCGACGCCGTTGTCGGTGCTTTCCAGTCATCCGGGTCACGGGTTGTTGCAAACCAAAGCACCAACCAAGCAGCGAGCGTTGTCTTCCCCGCCCCATGAGGTGAACGAATAGCAGCCCGGCGGCGGAGTGGAACTTCGGAAGTAATTTCAGTTTGATACTCTGTTGGCCCTTCGCCGTCTTTCCAAATTATAATGTCGTGAATCCAAGCCGCAGGATCATTGCGGTAGGTTTTGCGAAAAGCCGCGGGAGTGAGCAAAAGGCGACGCAGTTCCTCATTTTTTAAATTTATTGCATTAATGTCAATGGCGTTCGGCATATCAATCTTTTTTATCTTCTTCGCCACCCTTTATTTTTTTAAGGACTTTATCAAGATCAAACTCACCACTTCCATTGCCATTGCTACTTAATATTGCAACAAGGCGCTTGCGAAGCTCGGAATCAGAAATCGGCACTCCATAATCCTTTTCGCCACTGGGATCAGTAAAGGCGTGTTTCTGAACATAGAATCCCTGTAGTTTGGCAATGTCCTCAAGAATGGAACGACAAACACCGTAATGCTCTTTCTCCAATGCCCGGCTGAGCAAGTTTAAACGAGCCTCTATATGAAAAGCAAACCACTCATTTTTCTTGGCGCCTTTATACCGTTCAGCAAAATCCGACCACGCCCGCTTCATATAATTATAGGCTTGTCGCTCGTCAACTCCCCATTTTTTCGAAACATTTTGAACAATTGCACGCGTGGTATAGCCCTGCAATAACCACTGCTGAACAGCAGTAATACGCTTTTCAATTTCGACGCGATCAGATTTCTTCTCTTTCGGCATCCCGCCTCCAAATCTTTATCTTCGCTTTAATCTTTAACTTTAATTTCATCGCTCAAACCCTGGATAATTTTCTCCGCAATCATACTACTGGGCCGAAACACGTCTGGCCGATTATAGATATTCGAAATATGCGCCGCCGAAACGCCGGTTTTTTCGGCAATATCAACAATCTTCTCGCCGCGCGACCGGGCCGCGCAAATCAGTTGCAAAATCTTCTCAAGCACCTGGTCGCTGGCAATATCCTTCATTTTTCCTCGCATCACAAAAACCCCTGTTTCTTTTTAATAATATTAATAAAATGGGGCAAAAGAAACAAATGTTTTTTTATTCAAAAACTGTGACGGATTATATCAAATAAAAACAATTACTTGCAAAAGCGATAGCAACTATATCACTCAAAAACAGTAAATTTTACCAAAAAGTGTGAACAATTATATCAAATAAAAACAATAACTTGACAGATGTTGTGACGGATTATACTAAAATGTGTAGCATTGTGTGAGCATTTAAGTTGTTGTTTTTATTGAAGGTGAACAATGTGACGGATTTTTTTCAACATACTATATATATACATATTTATTTTTTTTTTTTTTATTTATAATAATATAAAAAATTGTTCACAATTGTTCA
>JAADGR010000011.1 GCA_013152225.1 Calditrichota bacterium | reverse complement strand
TCTATAGTTAATTAAACAGTTATATTATTATTATCTCTGCAATCTGAAAATAATATTAAATAAATAATTGAAGGACAAAGTTATGAAAGAAATGTCTGTTACAAATATTGAACTTACCGGGTCAAAATTTATCCCCCAAATGTGGAAAACAGGGTTTTTCAACAGTCTTGTTAACCGTAGAAATTAATTGTATAAATAGGACAGAGGTAAATAATGAAACAGTTTATTTTCTTAATTATGATCATTTTGTTTGTTCTCGGATCTCAAGTCTGTGCCCAAATAGTGGAGACTCATGAATTTGGTGCAACAAATACCTATTGGTATATCTATTCCAGCGGGAAAACATGGGAATTTATCGCACAGAACAATATGACGGTGGAAACCATTGAAGTAAAATCTGTGCTGGCTTCTACTTCTGGAGGTACCTTTCATATTGAAATCAGCATTCAAAACAACCTGATTGCGAATTGGGATCAGTATGTAAACGATGCGCAGTTTAAGCCGTATTTCCACACCAAATATGTCAGATACTCGCTTGCTGCAGGAGATAAGATTGTTTATAAAATATATGGTAATTCATCTTCAACTTATACGGGAGGAATATTAGGAATTAATTATGTAAAATTGATTGGTCAAGATAGTGCCGGATATGATCTTCAATTTACATCTTTAGCAGATATGAAATATGCAAGATATGGTTCCGGATATACTTCCGATGGAAATTTTATCTATTCTATCTGCGGTGGAATTAGCGAGTCACCATATAAATCAACCAGTGTTGAAAGATATAATCCCGCGAATGATGCCTGGACTGAATTTGTCACAGGACTTATTCCGAGAAGGTATTGTTCTGCTGAATATATTCCATCCCAAAACAAAATATATATTTTCAATGGAGATACCTATACAGGTACAACATATACGGACACGGTTGAAATTGTTGACGTTCTAACCGCTGAGCTATCCTATAGCGCAACAAATCCCTATCCTGTAGAATATGGTGGATCAGCAGTTTGGAATGAAAAGATCTATTTATTCGGTGGGAGTAATGCCAATGGCTATTCAAATCGTCTTTATGAATTTGATCCTCAAACAAACAATTGGACGAGGTTGCCTGATATGCCGGAAGCTAAACAGACAAACGGAGAAATAATAAACGGTGTCTTATATGTTTTTGGCGGCTATAGCGGTACAGTCTCAAGGCAGATAGATGCTTACAGTATTCAAAATTCATCATGGGCATCTTTAGGTGAGATGCCGGTTGCAATATCAGCACATGCAACAGCTAAATCAGGAAAAAAAGTATGGCTTGTCGGATCATACGATAACCTTAAATTTTTAGCAGTATATGACACAGAGACAAATGATTTCACTCAAATAAGTTCTAATATAATCGGCAGAAGACACTCAGGAGCCGTGGTTGCAGAAAACAATTTGTACATATTTGGAGGAAATCAGGCTTCCAGTAATTCATCAGCTTTAAAAAGCCTGGAATATGCTGATATTTCAGACTATATTGTTAGTGTTGATTATCAAAACAATCGAGAGATTAATAATTTTATTTTACACGATAACTACCCTAATCCTTTTAATCCCACGACAACGATTAGCTATTCTATTCCTGAATTCACATTTGTTTCTATTAAAATTTTTAATGCATTGGGAAAAGAAGTTGCCACTTTAGTTAACGCGAATAAAGCTATTGGCAATCATCAGGTGATATTTGATGCGACAACCCTTGCAAGCGGAGTATATTTTTACAGGCTCCAGGTTGGTGATTTCATTGAAACAAAAAAGATGGTCTTAATGAGATAAGGAAAATATTCCAGAGGAGGTTCCAATGAAAACTTTACTAAATATTATGACATTCGTATTTATGTTGGACGCGTTAACTGCACAAACTATTATTCAGGTACCTGCCGATCAGCCAACCATTCAGGCAGGCGTCGATGCTGCCGGCAATGGCGATACCGTACTGGTCTCTGACGGCACATATACCGGTGACGGCAACATAGTAATTTCATTAAGGGGAAAAGAAGTTGTCGTTAAATCTCAAAATGGGCCCGATAACTGCATTTTGGATGGAGAGGGAACAGGATATCTTGGATTTGCTGATGGCGTATCATATGAAGGATTGAATGCTGGTATTGAAGGATTTACTATTAGAAATTGTAAAGGGCCAGGATTCTATTACTATGGGGGAGCCTGCCCAGATATTAATGGTAATGTTATTGAGTTATGTTCGATAGGCATTGTGGTGTCAGGAGGAGATCATGTTATAGCAAACAACACTATCCAGGATAATACAGGATCTGGAATTGAAGCGAACCATTACACAGGACAAATTTCTTCCAATATTATAAGAGGTAACTCTACTACGGGTGCTGGAGGAGGAATAACTGTACAAAGATCTGAAGCAATCATCATTAATAATATTATATCAGGCAATTATGCCCGAAATGCCGGTGGTGGAATTTATGCAAGTAAGGACTCATCATATTTTATTAATAACACAATTATTAATAATTCTTCACGAGAGGGTTCAGGTATTTACATTGATGAATCAAATCCTACAATGGTCAATAATATCATAGCTTATTCAAAACTACACCTTGCTCCAGAAGATGATAAGTTAAATGCTGATGATGCTGTAATCACATATATTTATAACGGAGGTTTTATTAGCGGAGCAACTATTAATACAGGTTTAATAAATATGGGGGCAGCCTGCGACGTAACTGTGGATGTCGCAGGTGTTGAAACCAATCAAACGGTTCATGTAGAACCTTATGAGCGATACTCATTGATAATTTCATGTGGTATTGGTGGGACAAGAAATGTTCAAACAATAGTATCTACCGAAACCGACACCTTGGAAATAAACGTTTCTAGCCCTGAACTAAATCTTACGCCAACTAATTTCTCATTAGCATCTGATGGAATTGATGCCAATCCGTGTGGATTACTTGCCTCAGAGAGTGAAGTTGAAATTCTTAAATATTCTGTTTTTTCAGGCAATGAAGGAGGTGGGTATTTTACCGGAAACGATGAAGATGGTTACACAGAGGTTGTCCTTTCAGGCGTGGATGGAAATGTAACATCAGATCCCATGTTAGATAAAAATACAAATTATCCGCTAACCGGCTCACCATGTATCGATATGGGTACATCCGATATTTCTGGAATTGAATTGCCTGAAACAGATGTTTATGGAAATGAACGTATATTAGATGGCGATGACAATGGGAGTTTCATTATCGATATCGGGGCATGTGAGTATGATAATACAACCGGTGTTAAAATGAACAGAAAAACTATAAAGGCTTTTGAATTACACCAAAACTACCCCAACCCCTTCAACTCATTGACAAAAATCAGATTCAATGTACCCGACGCTGGGAATGCCAGGTTAATCATCTACAATCTGGCAGGCCAGAAAATCCGGGAATTGACCACCCCGGATTCAGGCAATGAATTCATCTGGGACGGCACAGACCAAAATGGTGAGGTGGTTGCTTCGGGAATTTTTATTTACGAATTGAAAGGGAACGATTTTTCAGCGTCTAGGAAGCTAATTCTGGTGAAATAATTAGAAAATTTAATTAATTATTCATTTCAACTTATTTAAGGAGAACGAGAATGAAACAAATCAAATTTCTACTGTTGGCAGTTTTAATTTCTCTGGTATCTTACTCCAATCCATCATTTTCTCAGGCAAAAAACCAAGCTCGCCAACATGAAGGTTTCTTTATGCGCTTTTTGCTTGGAGTCGGACAGGGAAAGGTGGTTATTGAAGATGTTGAAGGCAGTGATATGGAAATCACAGGTACACCGATTGGTGCACGCATACAAATAGGAGGATCAATTTCAGAAAATCTGATCGTATTTGGAGAAATTGGTGGCGCAAATTTTTCTGAACCAACAGTGACATGGAAAGGAAACGAAAGCACAATGACCGGCAACGATGTATCAATCAACGACTATGGTGTCGGAATATCTTATTATATTATGCCATCCAATATTTTCCTTTCCGGTTCCTTATCTCTCTCCAAAGATAGAATAAAAACAAAAAATAACGAGAGCGAAACACAAACAGAAGCAACCACTGAATCGGGATTAGGTTTTTATTTATCAGCGGGAAAAGAATGGTGGGTGTCGGATAAATGGGCATTGGGTTGTGCAATTTTTGCTCAGATCAGCAATGCGACCGACAAGGGCCCAACTGGTGAATATCCTGTAAAAAATACTGTTTTTGGAATAGCATTCTCTGCAACTTTGGATTAAGGAATCAAGGGGAGGATAAATGAAAGATACAATCATCTTTGTTGGACTTATTAGTGCATTAAGTACTTTATTTGTTGTTATTGTTTTTATATATGGGCTAGTTATTCTGATAACAGGTAGATTCAGGTCAGTTGTCGGGAAGCATGCTCGAATAGCGGGACTATTCCTAATTGTACAATTGCCGCTATGCTTCCTTATTTATGCACCATTCTACGAATCATTAAAATGGGGTCGTCAGGCAAATGTCGTTCAGGGCGGCATTGGACACATTATTATATTTTTAATATTTGCTGTAGCCGGATTGATTGCTGGTTTTAGCTATATAAATAAGCGTAAAAATACAAATTAATTTTCAAAATCGGATAAAAAGAAAGACACGTTTCCTGCTGAGCTGAAACGCTCTTTTTTGTTTTTTAAATTTCAACATTTAGGTTATTCCTAGTTGATTCATAAATACCTTTTTGGTCTTCTGTGTCGGTGTTTTGTCAAACGACGCCTGTTGTTCTTTCATATCAACAATTCTGGTAAAATCAGCCATTAATAATACGAATGACCAGTAGAAAATATTCTTGTAAATATTACGTTTAGAAACAATGTAGGGGACGCATATATGCGTCCTCTACAACCTAATTTCAATAAAAATAGTTGATCGTAAAATTTAACTGGTCATTGGTATTATTATTACTGATTTATGTGGTTCGGAGTAATTTCTAGATGATTTTTTTCTTGACATTATCTTTTTTTTTTGTTATCATTTAAAAAATTTGTTAATCGGGAAATCATTTTCTATGATAACAGGAACTAATATAAACAAATATACCTACTGATTCAATTATCAAACTCAACTAGCATTGCCCTCATCCGACTGCTGATGAAATTGTCAAACTCAACTAATAGTAACCTCATCCGACTGCTGATTTTATTAAATCAACAATGAGCATCAAACTAAGTGGCATTAAAGTAATTTACTTAAGCGAATGAGCAAAACCAATTGTTCTTGTTTAATGATTCCTTTTTAATTGTGCTCCACAAAACTAAATCGCATTAATATTTTCAATTTTGCAGTATCTGATTCTTCAGAAAAATGAGGTAATCTCGCGAGACAAACTTTTAGATGAAATCTGGGGCACCGACGTGCTCGTCACGCCGCGCACGGTAGACACGCACATTGCTAATTTGAGAAAAAAATCAAAAACGATCCGTCTCGCATCCAAAATTTATCCTTGGTGTACGTGGCGTGGGCTATCGGTTTGATTGGTAAATGGTATCTGGTAAGTAGTGAGTGGTGAGTCGTGGATTGTAGACTGTGGTTAAAATGAGTTTGGTGCAGATATGATTTTGGGAGATAAATTCAGAAAAGTTTTATTTTTTTTGTCACTTTGCATTTTGATTTCTGCTTTGGATTCGCAGGCACAGGGCGAATTGTTTCAAGCGGGATGGTATGCTGAATTTGTTGAGGGCGATCTCGGAAAAGCGATTTCTTTTTATCAACAAATTGTAAAAGATTTTCCTGACGAAAAAGCCTGGTCGGCAAAGGCGCTGTTGCGGCTCGGATTGTGTTACGAAAAATTAGGTCGCAACGGCGCGATAGACGTGTACCAAAAAATCATCGCTGATCTCCCGGAAGAAAAAGACATCGCCGCTTTGGCAAAAAAACGTTTGAGTCTGCTCCGAGGGAAGAAATCCGTTAACGATCTTGTGAAATATTATTTCGACCGCACCGGAGTTGATCCGTTGTCCTCCGTATCTTTTGACAGGAAATTTCTGGCGCGCACGGACTGGACGTCGGGCAATCTCGTCATTGAAGATGTCGAAACAAAGCAGGTAAAAAAATTAACGCACACCGATTGGAGTAGATCCTCCGAATACGGTCTGCAACCGGTGTGGTCGCGAGACGGGAAATTCATTGCCTTTAGCTGGTTTCGCAAGCCGTCTTTTTTGGAATTGCGAATTATTTCCCTTATCGACGGCAAAATTCAGACCATTTACTCAGATCCTAACCTTTACATTTACCCTCAGGACTGGCATCCCGACGGAAGGGGCATTCTCTGCGAAGTCTATGATTTCAACCGAGAGCCTGCCAATCGGCTGGCGCTCATTTCGCTGAAAAACAAAAAACTGCGCGAATTAATCCCAGCAAGCGCGAACTCGCGCGGATTTATGTTTTCGCCGGACGGCAAATTTATCGCCTACGACCTGCTCAGTGAGATGGGGCGGCAAATTATGCTGTTTTCCTTGGCAGACTCCAGCGAAAATCGGATTTCAGAAATTAACATGGGAAAATTCGGTTTTGACAATCCGATTTGGAATGAACAAGGAAATTTGCTGCTTTACCGCAGCCATCGCCTGGGGAAATTTGACCTTTGGGCGACGCCCATCAACGACGGCAAGCCGGCGGGAAAGTCATTTTTAGTGCAGCCTGATTTGACGCAATATTTGCTAATCTTAAAAGAAATAGATAACAGCGATTTCAAAGGCGGTTCTGTCGAAGAGCGAATTTTAAACAAGCCGAAAAAAGTTGCTTTTAAAGAAGATTTTTCGAGCCCGACATTGAATCCGGCATGGTCGGTTTTCTCGTGGAAAAGGGCTAATATCTACGGCTACAAAAGTTTTGGCAGGATTTCGTTGACCGATCACCGCGGACATTTGCGCTACTACTTGACTCCGGCGTCAGAAATAGTGCGTTCTTTTGGTTACTTGCCGCATTTTTCCAACTGGTATTGGTATTATCCCTCTCTGGAACTGAGCCGTCCCTTTTGGGGAGACCGCTGGCAATTGGAAATGAAATTCACAACCTACATGCCGGACGGCGCCAACACAAGAATTTTTGGTTTTCTTATCTTTTTCCTGACGCAAGATGGCAAGAAGTTGTCTTTGAATATTATTAGAAGAGGCGGTTTTCCCCAAGGGAAATCGCTCCATGTTTCTTTGAATTCCATGAGCGGCGCTATCGTGAAAAACGATTCCTGTCTCACCAAAGCCGATTCTGCCGGCGTGGCCAAATTTTCATATTTTTTCAAAATAAGGAGAGACAATGAATTATTGCAAGTGAATCTGAGCGGGGACGGAAAATATTTTAAGCACATCTTATCCGCGAAAATTCCCCTTGATTACCGTGGTTGCGCCCAACTGTTGACATTGAGCAGCCAATGTTGGTTTGTGCCGGCTGGTTCATATTTGGATTGGGATTACGTGCAGGTGAAAGCATTCAACAATGAAAGATGAATTTAGAACTTGACTTCGCGTTTCGGTTAATGATTTTTTCTTTACCCTTTGGATTCCTCAAATTTAACAGATGCAGCTTAACGAAATATTAGCAAAAACTTCATGCAAATTTCAAAAAGCTTTCTTATTTTTTATTCATAAAAAAGTTGTTTACCGTTTTTGCTAACGATGATGCGCGCCATTCCATTTCCCGAGACAATTTGCCAATTTATGCTCCTCAACATTTATGATATGAAAAAATTTACCTCAAAACCGAACCGATTCTCAATCGAATATCTCTTATCACAAAAAATTAAGATAGAACAATTGTAAACATCTGAACTTTCACTATCAACGGAGGGATACCATGAAAATCAAAATTTTTCTCGTATTAGCAATGAGTTTCTTGTTAGCGCTATCGCACAACTTTGCTTTAGGAAAAACTGTTACCCATGCCACGCAATCAGCCGGATTAGATGATTATCGAGTTGAGCCCATTCCTAAAATGATGACGCCTTTGACAGGAGAAACTACAGAAATATTTGGTCCCAACACTTTCTGGGAAATTAGTCCCGCCATTAATTTGCCTTTTCCTTTCATCTATGCCAATAAAACATACAATCAAATTAAAGTTTCTTCCAATGGATTTCTTACGTTTGACGTTTCAACAAATTATCACTATCTCACGAACAATCTGGGCGCCAGCAGCCCCAAGAATGTTTTGGCTCCATTGTGGGATTATTTGAATGTCAGTAGTTCCGGAAAAGTGCATTACCAAACATCAGGCGAAACGCCAAACCGCATGTTTGTCATCGAATTTAAACAAATCGTTTGGGGCCCTTTTAGTTCGCCGAAAGTTGATTTTCAAATTGTACTATTTGAAGGCAGCAACGATATTGAATTCCATTATGGCACGATGGACAATGCCGGCTTCGGCGCCGACGGCGCGTCCATTGGAATAAATGACGCTCAAGGTAATTTCATCAATGCACTCGATGGCTCCCGAGACGTTCCACAGAATGAAATTTTAGAGCCGCCGACTACAAACTTCCGTTTTACAACTTCTCCTGCCCCGGAAAAAGATGTCGGTATTTCTGACATTATCGTTTCGCCAGACTGGTTTGTCAATAGGGCTGATACGATTCAGGTTATTGTCGAAAATCATGGCAGTAAGGAGCAGACAGGTTTTTCTGTGGCTTATCAAATCGGAGACGAAACGCCGATTCAAGAAAATTTTACCGCTTCACTTTCTCCCGGAAGCAAAGCAACAATGACTTTCAATACATTATGGACGCCGAAGCAATCGGGTTTGTTTTCCGTAAACGCCTGGACCGAACTGACGAGCGATGCCAACACTCTCAACGACACCCTTTCCGTGAAAGATGCCGTTCAGGTCTATGAAGTTGAATTACCGGCACCAACAAATGTAGCAGGCTCGCTCAGCGATGAGAATCAAATAGTCCTTTCATGGACGGCAGGAAATTTTCAAAATCCGCTGCCCGGAGAATGGAATGGGAAAACCTCTGAGGGGCAAAATGTTCGCATGATCATAAATTACAACAGCACTAAAGTTGATTCCTGCGAGATTTATTACACTGTTTATGGCGATCCATTTCCCTTTCCTTTGCAAAATTATTCCAAAGTGCAAATCCACAATAACAGCTTCTCATTTTATTACAGCGACCAGTACGGACTTATGAGCACAGATGTGCAAGGCACGTTTGTGCCGCCGGATTCCTGTCAGGGCACCTGGCGCGCGGGGGTTTATGTCAATAATGTTTATACTGTTTTTTCAGGAACCTGGCAGGCTACGGCGAATTTTTTGCCGCCCAAATTGTTAGGTTTTCAAATTTATCGCGATGTGAACCCTAATGTTCAAGCGATTTCAGAAAATCTCATCACAGAAATAGACGATCCGAATGTCGGAAAATATATCGACAGTCTAATTACGCCTGATACCCGCTATTACTACATCGTCGCGTCAAAATATGATTATGGCAGTAGTCTCCCTTCAAACGAGATTTCCATGATCGTGACCGCGGTTAATGATCTTTCGTTTTCTCAGATTCATGATTATCGTTTGTGCGAGGCATTCCCCAATCCATTTAATCCGAGCGCCACCATTCGTTTTGAAATTCCGAAAGCAGCGGACGTGAAAATTAGCATATTTGACGTTCTTGGACACAAAATAAAAATATTGGCAAGTGATAAATTTCAGCCGGGATCTCATGCAATCCGATGGGACGGCAAGGACAATCGCGGTGTGGCCGCCGCCAGCGGAACCTATTTGGTGAGGATGCAAACGAAAGAATTTTCGGCGGCGAAGAAAATATTATTGCTGAAATAGAAATTAAATGAACAGGGAGCTGAGCTTGTGTTGCAAAAGACCCAATGATTTTCATCAGTAGCTATTGGGAATTATGTTACAAAGGAGACAAAATGAATTCTCTAATCAACAAAAAACAGCGGTCATTGTTTGTGTTGTTAGCGTTCGCACTCATTTTCTCTTGCAACAAAGACAAATCGCCCACCAAACCAGAGAACACCGGCGTTTATGCCGGTTACTGGGAAGGCACTACCGGGCACAACAAGCCCATTTATTTTCACGTGACAGAAGACGGCATCGTGGGCCCGCTGGCTATTAGATTGCGAATGGATTTCGCAACCATGTATTGCATCGCCTATTTTATTTCCGATAAGTCGGCTGAAATCGCGAATAAAAGCTTTGAAGTCAAGGCGAAACTGCCCTCCGAAATCTCTAATATTTTTACAACTGTGAGCAGCAACTTCATGTCCGAAGATTCGGCGGCCGGTAGTTACACCGGCTTTTCAGGTCAGTTTTATCTCATTTGCGGCAGCTCGTATATCACCGGTACCGGTTCAATTCTGGACGCCGGCAGTTGGAGTGCTTCAAAAATTTCAACGGCGCCATTTTTGAAACCCCGATTAAACGAACCCCCAGGTGAAGTTTTGAAAAATCGAAAGCACAAAAGCTTTCTCTCAATTTGAAAAAAGCGAAATTACTGAATGAATCGGGAAAATGCTGAAAAATCTGGTATTCAATTAATCAAAAATCTCATTTCTACGGAGAGCAGACTGGCAAGTAATTGTGAGGCAGAGACAGTGACGAGCATCTACCAAAATGCATTAGCTGTCATGGCGCTCCTGCATGAAAATGAAATTTCAAGCGCCCGGAAAATTTTTGATGTGTTCCACAAATTCTTTGGCAGTAATGGTGAAAATTTCCTCACAATCAATGTCGCACAAATCACTTTTTTCTTCTGATTCGGATTCTGCTAAATTTAAAACTCCGACTCGGAGATGCCC
>JAADGR010000362.1 GCA_013152225.1 Calditrichota bacterium | reverse complement strand
GGGATACTGTGGAAGCGAATGAAGATCTGGGATATAAAGCAGACCTGCGCGATTATGGAATCGGGGCACAAATTTTATCAGAATTGGGTGTGAAAAAGCTTCGACTTTTTACCAATAATCTCAAAAAAATCATTGGCCTGGAAGGATATGGTTTGCAGGTTGTTGAAAGGGTTCCGATTGAAATTGAGCCAAATCATGTCAACAGTTTTTACCTCGAAACGAAGCGCGACAAATTAGGCCACCTGATTCTGCAGGAAGTAAAAGATGACGACAAAGAAAAGGATGAATAAAACCATGCCAAAAGTATACGAAGGGCAACTCACTGCGAAAGATAAAAAGTTCGGGATCATTGTCAGCCGTTTTAACGAACTGATTTGCAGTAAACTGCTGGAAGGCGCTCTGGATTGTTTGCGCAGGCATGAATGCCGGGACGAAAACATTGAAATTGCCTGGGTGCCGGGAGCGTTTGAAATACCTGTTGTTGCAAAAAAATTTGCAGCGTCCAAAAAATACGATGCAATCATTTGCCTCGGTGCCGTCATTCGCGGCGCAACGCCGCATTTTGAGTACATTGCCGGCGAGGTAACAAAAGGTGTTGCGCAGGTCAGTCTTGAAAGCGGAATGCCTGTCAGTTATGGCATTATAACGCCGGATACGCTGGAACAAGCGATCGAGCGCGCCGGAACAAAGGCGGGCAATAAAGGCTGGGACGCTGCTCTGAGCGCAATTGAAATGTCTGATCTTTTTGCCAGGCTCGACTAAATAGTGCTTCTGCAAATAAATCAATCTTTTCGGGAACAGATACTTTTTCCAGATGTTTAAGAATTTGTTTCTCTTGTTAGAATAAAATAGACGGATTGACTGTTTGTATTTAAAAACCTCCCCTTTAAAAAATTGCCTATGATGAAAAAAAGCATATTCTCTATTTTCTCTGTTATTTTTTTGTTCAATTCTTTTCTTTTTGCCGCCACCGGCGAATGGGAAACCTTTACGAATGCGCAGGATATTCGCCAGTTTGTTCTCAAAGATTCCCTGATCTGGTGCGCAACGAACGGCGGTGTGCTCCGATTCAGCACCAACACTTTTACCTTTAGCAAATTTACAAACACGGATGGCCTTGAAAATAATGATGTGCTTGCTATTACCGGTGATGAGCGCGGAAATATTTGGGCTGCACTTGAAAATGGGATTTTTCATGTTTATGATCCCGAAGCAAAAAGCTGGGCAAAGAAAACACATTATCGCGACCAGGTGATCAGCCAACTTTATCCTTATGGTGATTCGATTTTCGTTGCCTTTAAAGAGGGAGTCAGTCTTTTCGTGAAAAATGAAAACGATCCGCAGGGCTGGGAGGTTAAAGAAACCTATTACATCGGTGAATCACGCAAGATCGTTATTGCAGACAGAAAAATTTGGGTGGCACTGGCTCATTCCATAAAAAGAGCAAATTTGGATTTTCCCAATCTGCAGGCGCCCAGCGCCTGGTCGACATTTACTTCTGCTGACGGGCTCCCCGGCTCTGAAATATTCACTATCTTTGAATTCCAAAATACGTTTGTAGCAGGCACCGATTCCGGCATTTCTTTTTTTGACGGCAGCACGTGGTCTGCAGCGGAATTGCGCGGGACGACAATCAAAGCTTTTACAGATTGGAACGACCATCTTGTCGCCGGCAGTCTTTATGATGTTCACCAAAAATCCGACAATGGTACCTGGGAAAAACTGGGCCCGGATTTGCGTAATGTTGATAATTTGGGCGTCGATGATAAAAATAAATTGTGGGCGGGAATGCGGGATAACGGTTTGGCCCGGTTTGATGAGGACAATTTCAAATGGGAAAAATATCTGCCAAATGGACCGGTGGAAAATAAATTTAACGCTCTGGCTTTTGATCACAATGGAAACCTCTGGGCTGCTTCAAATATTGGAATCTCGCGTTTTGACGGGGTAACATGGAGAACGTTTTCAAAAACCGATGGACTGGATGTTGGGAGCGGCTATCAAACCCTGGCAGTTGATTCGGATAATCGCGTTTGGGCCGGCAACTGGGGAGGCGGCATAGCTATTTTTGATAACATTGAGAATGACTCTTATAAAATTTCCGCAATTAACAATCAAAGCGGCAAATTGGCAGGTATTCAGATCAACCCGAATTATGTGGTCATTACCGGACTGCGATTGGATTCCCGGGGCAATATGTGGATTCTCAATTATTTGGCTGATAATAAGCAAGTCGTTGCGGTGGTTGATCCTGATGATAATTGGCAATACTTTTCAACTCTGGATGGCATCAGTTCGATAGAGGTGAGAGCAATAGCATTCGACAATGATGGAAGAAAATGGATTGGCACCGAGGATAATGGTATCACTGTGCTGGATGATAAAAACACACCATTTGATAAAAGCGACGATGATCTTTCCCAGGGACTGAAAAAAGAAGATGGCCTCGAGTCCGAACATATTCGCAGCCTTGCTATGGATTTTGACGGCGTAATGTGGATCGCGACGCCCGAAGGGCTGAACTATTGGTTTGACGGCCAGGTTTTTGTAAAGTATGGTACAATCAATGATGACATAAATTGTATCCTGGTCGATGCGGGCAACAACAAATGGATTGGAACGAGCGGTGGGCTGACGATGCTTCACGCGGATGGATTTCAAATGACTCACTATACCACATCAAACAGTCCTCTACCTGCCGATAACGTCACATCGTTTGCTTTTGATGAAAAAAGCGGGGATATTTATATCGGCACGACCAATGGTCTTTCCCGGCTGCGCACGCCATTTACAAAGCCTGCTGCGACACTCAGCTTTTTAAAAGGCTATCCCAATCCATTCATTTTAAAGGGACCGGAATCCTTTTTTACAATCGATAATTTGGCTAAAAACTCGGCTGTTAATATTTATACTGCCGAGGGTTTTCTGGTTAAAAGTTTCCCGAAAGATCAGATACTTGGCTCTCGCGTTGTTTGGGATGGCTGCAATGACAAGGGAGATCAGGTGGCAAGCGGTGTCTTTATCTATCTTGTAACAACTGAAAAAGGATTGTCTAAATCCGGCAAAGTTGCCGTGATAAAACCCTGATCTTGCAAAGGATAGAGCGGCAGTGAACAAGGGAACTGGTGCAGAAACAAATCTCGCAAAAAGTCTTGCAATTTTTTTAATTCTTAAATTTGAAAATCTTGGTTCTGAATGATTCTTTATGCTTAAATCTCTATATGCCAAAAACTTTGCGCTCATCGATGAAATTCAGGTTGAATTTGGCCGGGGGCTGAATATCATCACAGGAGAAACGGGCGCAGGAAAGTCGATCCTCGTCGGTGCGCTCGGTGCAATTTTAGGAGATCGTCTGACCAGGGATGTGATCAGAAGCGGTGCGGACAAAACGATTGTTGAGGGAGAATTTCAGCTTCGCCCGAGCTCTGAGCTTTTAAGCTTTTTCAACCAAAATGATCTGGATTATGACGAGTCGATTCTCATTCTTCGACGGGAGATCAGCTCGAACGGCAGAAGCCGATGCTTTATCAATGATATGCCGGTTCCTTTGAGCAGCCTTGCTCAAATCGGAGATTTGCTGGTTGATTTGCACGGCCAGCACCAGCACCAACTCCTTCTTCAAGCCAGCCGACACATTGATTACCTGGATGATTATGCGCATCTTGCAGAATTGACGCAAAAAGTCAAAGCGTCTTTTCAAAGGCTTAACGCGCTGACACGGGAATTGGACTCGCTCAAAGCCCGCGAACAGGAACTGAAGCAATCCCGGGATATTTTCGAATTCCAGCTTCAGGAAATTTGTTCTGTCGATCCTCTTCCCGATGAAGATTCAGAACTGGAAAAGGAAGAAAATATTTTGCGCAATGCAGAACGTTTGTTTGATCGTACATCGAGTTTATATAAAGAGTTTTACGAAGATGAAGGATCGCTCTCGGAAAAGTTAAGAGCAGCGGAAAAAGTTTTATCCGAAATGGCCGGGATCGACGATAGTTTTTCAAACTTGAAATCCGAATGCGAAAATGCAAGAATCATCATCGATGAAATGGCGAATTCACTGCAGGAATATTCCAGTGCCGTTACATTTGACCCTCAGAAATTGGAAAATATTCGTTTACGTCTTGCTGCACTTGCCGGCTTGAAAAAGAAATACGGTGGCACGATTGATGCAATATTAGAAAGCAAAGCCAGTGCAGAAAACGAGCTTTCGTTAATTGAAAATATCGATGGGAAGCTGGAGGCAACTCAACAAGCAATAGATCATGAACGTAACTCATTGGGAAACTTAAGCCTGTTACTTTCTGAGAAACGTTCTGCGGCAGCGCAAAAACTGGCAAAAAATGTTAGCGTAGAATTAGCTAACCTGGGAATGCCAAAAGCGCAATTCATTGTATCGCAAAGATACAACGAATCAATTCGTGCCCATTTTGTAACAGTTAATGGACGCAGGGTTGAGGTTAGAGCAAAAGGGATAGACAAAATTGAATTTCTGATTTCGGCCAATCCCGGTGAAGAGGTGAAACCCCTGTCGTCTGTTGCTTCCGGCGGTGAAATTTCCCGCATCATGCTCGCTCTCAAATCACTGTTAGCTGAAATTGATAAAGTACCTGTTCTCATCTTTGATGAAATTGACATCGGTATTTCCGGAAGAATCGCTCAGGCTGTCGGAAGGAGCCTGCGAAAATTGGCGTTTTCACATCAACTTGTTTGCATTACGCATTTGCCGCAAATTGCAAGCATGGCTCATCATCATTTTCTTGTGGAAAAAAAAGATGATGGAATGAAGACGCAGACAACGATCCGCAAACTTTTGCAGGAAGAGCGGCCGGTGCAGATCGCCCAACTTTTCGGGGGTGAACACGTAACCGATGCTCATTTGCAAAGCGCTTCCGACCTCATCAAAGAATCTGAGAATCTGGCGAGAAACGACTAGCATCAGGATATTGATCTATATCGACCTTTATTTTGTTGCCGGTTAAACCGACCAAAATTTTCAAGAGGGTATCATGAACCGTCAAAAAAGATCTTTCGTGGGAGTGTTTTTAGCACTCACCATTATTCTTGTTGGCCTGTTATTGCTCTGTTCACAAAGAAGCGCAGTGAAAAATGATCAGGATTTGGCAACAAACGATGATGCGTTTCGGCAGGAGCTTTTAGACATGCTTGATCTTGCGGATGACAGTACACAAGTCACCTCCGCTAATTCTGAAACGGGTAACGAATCCGCTAACGATGTGTTATCTCTCCTTACGCCTGAATCCGAAAAAGCTCAGGCGACAACAACGCCGCTCAGGACGCAACCGACCACAACTGCGAATAATATGGGCATTTCTGATGATATGTTTAAAAAAGTACAAAGTGATGTGGATCGGCTTGAACATGTTCTGGAAAGCAAAAGTCAATCTGTTGACAGCCTGAAGCGGATTGTTGAAAATAAAAATGCGCGCATCAGGGATCTTGAGGTGAGAACTGCAAACAGACCCGCTGCTACAACTTCGAGGGTGGTTTCTTCCCATCCTCGAAACGCATCCGTCGCTTCTGAAAGATATGCTTCTTCCGGATTTATGGGAGGGTATCAAAAAGCGCGGTCTCTGTTTGAAAGTTTTAATTATCAGGGCGCTATTGCAACGTTTGAAGATCTGTTGGCTCAATATCCAAACCATCCGGAGGCAGATAATTGCCAATACTGGATTGGCGAATGTTACTACGGGTTGAAACAATATCAAAAGGCTATTCTGGAGTTTCAAAAGGTTTTCGCCTATTCTCAGGCTGACAAACATGACGATGCCCAATTAATGATCGGGCTGTCGTATGTAAAACTTGGGGAGCGGGATCGCGCGAATGCTGAATTTGAAACATTTCTGAACACGTATGCGGGAAGTGAATACACTTCTATTGCAAGACGCTATTATCATAATAGCTGAGCAAGTAATTAGAAAATTCTGATTCCCCTAAAGCACTCCCATGTAACGGAGCCAGTGCAGATTTTGGTGCTGGCTCCGTTTTTTTTATTTCCGATTCAAGATTTTCTTGTTTTATCATGAAAATTTATTAAATTTTCACGATTGAATAAATCATTGATGTTCCTTGTTAAGTTATACAATCCGCAAACTCTTTCATTTTTCAAAGGTAATCTGTTGTGACTCGATTTGTTCACCTTCATAACCATTCGCATTATAGTCTCCTTGACGGAGCATGCCGCATCGACGATCTTATTAAGACGGCAAAAGAATATGAAATGTCGGCTTTGGCGCTGACAGACCATGGTAACCTTTTTGGTGCTGTAGCGTTTTATCAAAAAGCGATGGCTAAAAGCCTAAAGCCCATCATTGGCTCGGAGATCTATGTGGCACCGGGCAGTCGGCTTGACAAAAAGGCCACGCCGGGAAAACCAAATCGTGCATATCATTTGGTTTTATTAGCGAAAAATGAAGAGGGGTACAAGAATTTGATGAAACTCGTGTCTTATGGGTACCTCGATGGATTTTACTACAAACCCCGGGTCGACCACGAGTTACTGCGTCGCCATTCCCGGGGGCTGATTGCATTAAGTGCCTGTCTGAAAGGTGAAGTGCCGAATAACTTTCTTCACAACGGGGCGGAAAAAGCAATCGAGCTTATTGAAGAGTACAAATCCATTTTTGGAGATAATTTTTATCTCGAAATTCAAAATCATAGTATTGCGGATGAAGATATCGTTCGCGAGGGTATTCTCAAGCTCGGCAGGGAAATGGGTATTAAAGTTGTCGCGACGAACGATATCCACTATTTAAAGAAGGAACATTACAAGGCACATGATGCTCTGCTTTGTTTACAGACAGGCAAAGATTACGACGACCCGAAGCGAATGCGCTACAGCACCGATCAGCTTTATTTTAAAAATGCCGAGGAAATGACCGAGTTGTTTGGTGACACTCCTGAAGTACTGGAAAATACTCTGGAAGTGGCCGAAAAATGTAATTTGCTTATGGATTTCAAAACTTATCATTTGCCCGAGTTTAAAATACCGGAATCCGATAGCGTTAAAACATTGGCGCAGTATTTAGAAAGATTAGCATACAAAGGTTTAGAAGAGCGCTATCCTAAAGTTACTCGTGAACTGAAAGAAAGACTTTATGGGGAATTGAAAATTATCAACCAGATGGGATATGCCGGTTACTTTTTGATCACTCAGGATTTTATTCAATATGCCCGGCAAAAAGGAATACCCGTTGGTCCCGGCCGTGGCTCTGCAGCCGGAAGCCTGGTTTCTTATTGCCTGTACATCACAAATCTGGACCCGATGAAATACGATCTCATTTTTGAGCGGTTTTTAAATCCTGAGCGTGTCAGCATGCCCGATATCGACATTGACTTTTGTTATGAACGCCGCGAAGAAGTGATCGATTATGTTAAAAACAAGTATGGTTACAACAATGTCTGTCAGATTATTACTTTTGGAACGATGGCTGCGCGGGCCGTCATTCGTGACGTCGGGCGTGTGTTAAAGATGAGTTACGGAGAGGTGGACCGAATTGCAAAACTCGTTCCGGCACAATTAAATATCAAATTGGATGACGCTATAAAAAATGTTCCCGAGCTGCGGGAACTGGAAACAAGAGATGAGCAGCACAGGCAGCTTATCGAATATTCCCGGGTTCTTGAAGGGTTAGCGCGGCACGCATCCACACACGCTGCGGGTGTTGTCATCACGCCGCAGGAACTCACAAATTATGTGCCTTTGTACAAAACCAAAGACGGCGATATTACAACGCAATATGATATGAAATCCCTGGAAAAGGTCGGCGTGCTTAAAATGGACTTTTTAGGCCTGCGAACGTTGACAGTCATTCAAAAAACGATTAATGCCCTGCGAGGTAAAGGCATAGAAGTTGATATCGACACGATCCCCATTGATGATCCCAAAGTATATGAGATATTTTCCAATGGCGAAACCATCGGCATTTTTCAGTTCGAAAGTTCCGGCATGAGAGAGTATCTGAAAAAATTGCATCCGGAATGCCTGGACGATTTGATCGCCATGAACGCTCTCTACCGCCCCGGCCCAATGGATATGATCCAGGATTTTATTGACCGAAAGCAGGGAAGGAAAAGAATTGAATATCGGCATCCGCTGTTAGAGCCCATTCTTAAAGAAACATACGGGATTGCTATCTACCAGGAACAGGTCATGAAAATGGCGAGCACTGTTGGCGGATTCACCTTGGGCGGCGCAGATATGCTCCGACGTGCCATGGGAAAAAAAGATAAGGAAATTATGGCGGAGCAGCGGATCGTCTTTGTCGAAGGTGCGAAGCAAAAAGGTGTTTCGGAAAAAATTGCAGATGATATTTATTCCGATATGGCAAAGTTTGCCGGTTACGGTTTCAATAAATCACATGCAGCGTGCTATTCGCTCGTTGCTTATCAAACCGCATATTTGAAACGATATTTTCCATCTGAATTTATGGCTGCTACTATCAGCAGTGAAATGGGTAATTCAAATCGCGTAACCATCCTGCTTGAAGAATGCCGTCGTATGGGATTGACTGTTTTGCCGCCGGATGTTAATGAGAGTTTTCCAGACTTTATTGTTATGGATGGCGGTATTCGATTTGGTTTGGGCGCTGTTAAAAATGTGGGACGCGGTGCGATTGACGCGATAGTAAAAACAAGGGAAAAGACGAAAAAGTTCGCGACTCTTTTTGACCTTTGTTTGGAGGTGGACATGCACGCTCTCAACCGAAAAGTTTTAGAGAGCTTGGTCGAAGCCGGCGCCATGGACAGCCTTGAAGGCACGCGGGCGCAACTTTTTGCTGCTGTGGATATGGCCATGGCATTTGCTCAAAGAAGCGAAGCGCAGCATGCGCACGGACAGACTTCTATTTTTGATTCAGATGACGGCGAGATTGCTTTTTCGCCGCCTCCTTTGCCGGAGGTAGAGGAGTGGTCGCAAAAAACTCTGTTAAATCGTGAGAAAGCCATACTGGGTTTCTATCTTTCAGGGCATCCTCTGGACAGATTTCGTCAGGAGGTGCAGCTTTTTTCAACGGTTTCTCTTGATAATGCCAATTCGCTTTTCGATGGTTCAACAGCGAGAATTTGCGGTATCATCTCCGATTTGAAAACACATCTGGATCGGCAAAAACGACCGATGGCGTTCGTGAAAATTGAGGATTTTACCGGCAGCATTGAAGGGATTGCCTTCTCGGATGCTTATGAAAAATTCCGCCAGCATTTGCATGAAGATGCGATGATTATGGTAATCGGAAAAATCAATACCCGCGAAAAACAGGATCCGAAAATTATCATCAATGAGATTATTACCTTGGCTGATGCAAGAAAGCGGTTTACAAAAAGCTTGTGCGTTGCATTCGACGTCGATTCAACACCCGATTCTCTTATTCAGGAAGTGCGGATTATTATGGAAAGAAATAGGGGCGAGATTCCGGTTTATTTTGATATCAAAACGCCTGATAGTGGTGATTATGTCGTACGCTCAAAAACAACGCGCGTTACGCCAAGTCTCGAACTCCTGGACGAGTTGCGCGATAAAGTCGGGCGTGAAAATGTCTGGATCGGTGCATGACCGACTTAAATATAGTCTTGCATAACATCAAGTATTTTAGTATCTTTTTTGTACTGGAAAATTAAAACCTATAATTTGATGGAGGGAAAATATGGAAAAACTGATCGAGCGCGTAAAAAGCATTTTGTTGAATCCCAAAGAAACCTGGGAAACAATTAAATCGGAAGAAGCGACACAAATGTCGATCATTAAAAATTATCTTCTGATTTTGGCGGCAATTCCACCTGTCGCTTCATTCATCGGCCAGGTCATCGTCGGCACAACGATTCCCCTGGTAGGGCATTATCGAATTCCTTTTTTCACCGGTTTGATCTGGGCCGTACTTCAATACGTGCTGCTAATTGCCGGTATTTACATTTCGGCGATCGTTGTCAACTCTCTTGCGCCAAGTTTTGGAGGTGCAAAGAATAATATTGCGGCATTCAAGCTGATTGCCTATACCTACACTGCTCCGCTCGTTGCCGGGGTTCTCGATCTTGTACCGACTCTTGCTGTGATTGCCTTTCTACTCAGTCTTTATGGAATCTATATTTTTTATCTGGGATTACCGATCATGATGGAAAATCCAAAAGAGAAAACAACGTCCTATACTGTTGTTGCGATTCTTGTCATTATCGTCGTTCTGGTCATTGTTCAGGGTGTCGCCGGGCTGGTGCTGGGCTCGACGGTTCCGCATTATTAAAATCTGACTTTTGGAAAACGAATCGTGGATAACGATTTTTTCTGTTTTTGATTTTCTGGCGCCACGGCGCATTCGTGTTTTGCAGGGACATGTTCACAGCGTGTCCCTTTCCTTTATCTTAGCGTATGCTCAGAGAAATCTCATGCCATTCTATCTTGAAATCCTTTTACTGCTACTCGGCCTGGTCGTGATTATTATCCTTTCAATGATCATTGCCAGGCGTATCGCCAAACAGCTTTCTCCCAAAATAGGTCGCTATACTTATGTGGTCATCGGGTTCATCAGTCTTTATTATCTTGGGGATGTTGTTCTGCATACTGGCAGATTATTTGAAAATGTGTTTTTTTATTTTTGGTTGGTGACATTTTTCTGCGAGTCGTTGTTATTTACGAGGATGTTAAGGAGGTTAAAGGGAGAGGGGAGGTATGGGAGTTAATAATGTATTATGTCATTGCGAGGAGCGAAGCGATAGTTTATCCCGAATTATCGGGAAAGCAATTTTTTAAATTTACAATCGAGAAAATCTGGAAAAACATTGCTACCGCCGAATACAAGCACATCGTTCGCGGACTGATATTCATCAAAATGAAAACAAATTCTTATCAAGT
>JAADGR010000399.1 GCA_013152225.1 Calditrichota bacterium | reverse complement strand
CTACGACAATTGCGGTGCAGCTTGTTTCACTGGCATATCGTTCAATCACAGTGAGGCCATGCTCCCGGAGAAAACCGGTCAGACCGCCGGACTTTAAAAACAGGCGGCCATTCCAAAAGTGCTCGGATCCGGCCATTCGTTCAATTAAATAAACCAGTCGATATCCCCAGCGTGATTTTTTACTCCAGGCATTTTCAAAATCTAAAATGATTATTTTACCGTTTTCTGCTAACAGTCGTTTTGCTTCCAACATGATGGTGGTGCGCAGGGCAGGCGGTTTGTCGTGAAGGGCGAATGAAATAATAATGGTTGAAATGCTGCCGCTTTTAAGCGGCGTATCCCCGGCATCTGCGCAAATGAATGGAATGCCCGGAGCTTTTTCATGTGCATAGCGTTCGTCCATGTCCAATCCAAAGGCCGTTATGCGCTTTTTGTTGAGCATCCTGCATTGCATCCCTGTGCCGCTGCAAAGGTCCAGGACAGCGGATGAATGATATTTTTTTGCAAAGTAAGTAACCCTGCGTTTCAGGCTTTTAAGCGACGGTTCGAGAAGCCGGTCATAAATTGCTGCATAGAGATTGATGTTTTTCATGGGATTGTTTTTGTTTTGACGGAAAATTTCAAGATACGTCTTTACTTGAAAAAGTAAAAAGACTTTCAATTTTCAACAGTTTTCTGTTCAAAAAAAGTCCGGTTATTGTTTGTATTTATTGTGAACAAGCCTGCAGATAACCCAGTTTCATGAAATAACTGTTGTGGATTATTCGTTATCTCCAGCAAATGAAGGTGTGGTAAAAAATCAGCTTTGAATCTTTTTTCACCTCCGGTCATCTAAACTCTGGAGGTCGAAAATGGAAGCTGAACTTAAAATCATCAGAAAGTATTGTGGCGATATTGGCGAACGCATTCGGGTGTGCCGCGAGGAACAAATTGCACGTACGCTTAAAGCGTGTTTGTGCAGGGAACTGGAAATGAATTGCAGCAGCGAATCTGTTCACGTTTTTTTAACAAAATACGTTGATGATATAATTAGAAATGTCTTTGACGCTAACGGTAAAAACAGGTTTTTGGAGGTTCATAATGATTAAGGATTTGAAGAAATTTTCTTTACTTTTTATTCTTTTGGGATTGTCTTTTGTGGTTGCGTGTAGCAAAGGTGATTCTAAAGCGGATGCCAAAAGTACGACAGTTTCAAATGTTAAATCGGGTGGTGCGAAAGGAACAACGCCTGCTTATAATTTTACGCTAACTGAACTTGATGGCAAAAAAGTTACCCTTGCTGATTTTAAAGGCAAGGCATTGATTGTTGATGTCTGGGATACTTGGTGCCCGCCCTGCAAAGCCGAGATTCCCCACTTTATCGCGCTTTATAAGGAGTATCATTCAAAAGGTCTGGAAATTCTCGGTGTCGCCGGCGGCAGATATGGCAAAGCAGCCGTCGAAAAATTTATCAAAGATTATGGTATTAATTATAAAAATGCGATAATGGATCAGGATTTTAATAAAGGCTTTGGTGGAATATATAACATTCCGACGACTTTTGTCATTGACACGGACGGAAATATTTATAAAAAATACGTTGGTTACAATGACAAGTCGATCTTTGAATCAGATATTAAAGCGATTTTGAACCTTTGAGGTGAAAGATGGCCGAAAAGATTAAAAAAGATATTTTAATTGAGGCATTGGTCACTGTTTACCCTAAATCTGTTTCTTTTCTTATGGATAAGGGGGTAAAATGCATCGCATGTGGTGAACCGATTTGGGGGACTCTGGAATCGGCCGCAAAAGAAAAAGGGTTTTCAGATCAAGACATTGACAAACTGGTCGTGGATTTGGAAAAAACAGTTACAGCAAAGTAGAAGGAGCGACACGGAAGATGAAAGTCGAAATAAAGCAGATTGATGGAATAGCACTGGCAGGCAAAGGAGATAGCGGTCATTGGGTTACGATGGATGGACCGGCAGAGTTTCAAGGTTATAGTGCGGCTACGCGCCCCATGGAGCTTTTTCTTATGGGCCTTGGAGGTTGCACCTCTATGGATGTCATTTCCATTTTGCAGAAAAAACGGGTCAAACTGGACCATTACGAGTGCCATTTGGAAGCGGAAAGAGCAGCACAACACCCCCATGTTTTTAAATGGATTAAAATAAAATTTATTTTCTATGGCAAAGATATTCCCAAGGAAGCTTGTGCAAGAGCGATTGAGCTGTCCGAAGAGATTTATTGCTCAGCCAGTGCAATGCTGAAAAAGACAGTCGACATTAAAACGGAATTCGAGATTAGAGAGTCACGAGAGTAGCCTTTGAATTGTCAAGTAAAACCGAATAAAGCCCTCGCATAATCCATGCTGGGGTTTTTTCGTATGTAAAAGCACTTGAATTTTACAAAAGATTTCAATATTTTGATAAGCTTTGCGGGATGGAATGAAAATTGAAATGGATTCCTTTTTTATTCTTCCTCCATAATTTTCTGATCTGTGAAAGTTCCGTATGCCAGAGAAAAAAAATACAGAAAAAGAGCTTGTTGAAAAAGCAATAGCCGGGGATAAGCATGCGCTTTCTGATATCGTTGCTCAAAACGAACAGCTTGTTTACAATACAGCGTTACGATTGTTGGCTAACCCGGAGGAAGCCGAATGTGTATTGCAGGAAACATTTCTCAAAGTGTTTCAAGCCATTCCACAGTTCAAAGGGGAATCTTCTATCTCGACGTGGATTTATCGCATTGCGACAAACTTTGCCCTCATGCGCCTGAGGAATAAAAAAAAGAACTTTGGCAGCCTTGAAGGAAAAGAAGATCAGGTGAATAAAAGCACGTTGGAATCTTTCAACCGACAGGTGGGCAATAATCCGCTTCGTGCAGTAATGAATGATGAATTGCGCGGGGCAATGGACATTGCCATTTCCGAATTACCACCAAAATTTCGCAGTGTCTTTATTCTCAAAGATGTTGAGGGCTATTCATTAAAAGAAATTGCGGAAATGACGCAATTAAGCCTGGCTGCGGTTAAATCAAATCTTCGTCGAGCCAGGCTGTTCTTGAGAAACCGGCTTGTGGAATATACGGGAAAAGAAGGGGCCGAAATTTAATTTTGCTCTCCTGTTTTTTTCTCATTCTTTTTTTGTAAACGTGGCAAAATAACTTCATTAATGATTTTGTTCGATACGCGTTCGGATACTTTCATCGACATTCTTACGCGAAAAAATAGAACTTCCGATGAATTGAGTTGTCGCTTTGACTTGATCTCCAGATGTTCCACCATATTGTCTAAATGATTTAAATGAATACTATTGTTTGCTGTTACTGTTATCCGGTTGAGATTCCTTATTTTTCTCAGAAAATCATAGGAACGAAGCAGCATGCGGAAATGAGATTCATACGCAGGCAAATTTGCCTGAAGTTTTACCAAAAAACGAAGAGTTGAATGTTCTTTTGCTCTGAACAAAACCCGAAGGATTGCCATCAAATTCTCAATATCTCTCAAGCCTCCGGCATCCTCTTTCAGATTAATTGAATCTGGTTTAGCTTTTCTTGATTTTCTTCTGGTAGCAATTTCTTTCAACATATCTTTGATGAATTTATTTTTCTTTTTAAAAACATACGGTTCCAGAATATTTTTTTCAAAGGTATCCAGCAAGAGGCTGCTGCCGACAATCAATCTTGCACCGACCAGTTGAGATTTAAGGATAAATCTGTCATCCCTGTTTTTCGACAAAATAATACCCAGTTTTGAAAAAGTGCACACATAGGATTTTGTGCAATGGGCAAGACTGTAATGAGGGAGAATCCCTGATTTAATGATTTCCCGATGCATTCTCTGAACAATTGAGGAACAGTAGGAAATCATTTCCTCATCTTCTGAATTGAGCAGGACAATCAAATCATAATCATCATCAAAAGCCTGCATTTGTCCGTGCCCGCCTGTGACAAAAACGCCGAGCATATCTCCCGTTTTTACTGCATTTTTGCGGTTTTCATCAATTTCCCGTTTGCAGGTGTCGAATAACAGGCGAATATACTTGTCGGAAAATTCTGTGTATTGAAGCGCCAGATTAACCGTGCTGGCACCTGCCAGCGTTTCCAGAGCCATTCGGAATAACTGGAAATCATGATAAAGTTTCAAGTTTTCCAGTTTTTGTTTCAAGCCGCTTGTGCGCTCAATTTTGGCCAGTGTGCCTTTGCCGATTAATTCCAGGTGCTCGCGATCGATGAGGTATTTGAGATATTCCGGCTTTTCCGAGAGCACTGAATCCATGATTCGCTTAAAGTATTTGCTCATGCTATAGTGCAGTTTGAGCATGTAGCGGAGACAATCCCTGGCAGGCAAGACTTCGGGATCCCACACATTGCTGCTGAGCCAGTTGTAGAATTTTTTTTGCTGATTTTCCGTTAAAATTTTGCTGTACTCATAAACCAACTGAGGATGATGAGTGAAAACAACGCTCAGCCTTTGTGCTTCTTCCTCTGTTCCCCGAACGCGTTTGAAAAAGAGTTTGTTGAGTTCTGCGAATAAATGGCAGTCCGGTAGGACAGACTTGTATTTGTGCAAAAGATTAATAAAAGAGAACATGGCAATAAAAGAATTCCAGCCCCATTCAACAAATTGATTGAGCACTTGCTTTCTCTCTTCTCCCGACAGGGCACAAAGGTCGTTGACGAATCGCTTTAGAACGTGGCCATCTTTTCTTTCCAAAACCGTTATAATATCATCCCAGAATCGCGTGCCGCGAAAAAAACTTGTACTTTTCAAAAATCGGAGACTGAGATTTCCGATTCTCCGCTCACCTTCAGCAGTTACTTTTTTGTGGCGAAGTATTTTTCCAAGAATGGATATTGATTCCAGATGACGCATGGCAAACGGCAAAAGCTCCTTGATTGTCTCTTTTGCCTGAATGACTTTGGTGTAATAATCGGTGAGCAAAAAGTCGGTTGCTGTGGCGCCGCCAATGTCCCTGTACCCCATAAATTTTGCAACAAGGCAGAGGTTCTTTCTGCCGGAAGGATCGGTTAAAAAGATTTCTTCTTCTTCCGCAATGAGAAGCTGATACAAATATCTGAAGATTTCCAGAAATGTGAGGGAATCATCGACTTTTTGGTACTGGCTTTTTCGACGCTTGTCGCGAGAACAGAGTTCTTCTATAATTGCCCAGGCATTCACCTGTCGCAGGTTGAATATCGTCTTTGCGGCGAAAAGCCCACCCTTGATCATTCTCAGGGCGTCATTTTTTGGGTTTATGCGATCGTTAGAAAGTTCTCTGAACATGAATGACCGTGTTTCGCCGACTATGCCGCGCAAATAGCCCTCATGGTATTTGAGGTTCTGGCCGCCGGTTTGCTGATAGAAATACCTGGAAATTACCTTGCGAAAAAATTCCGAAAAGAGTTTGCGGCTCCCGGTAATTCTGGCCGCGCCGATCATTTCCGTAATGATAACAAAATCATGAATTTCATACTCCAACAAGCCAATGTATTCCTCCACGGAAGCTGAATACGACGATGGATTGCCTACGTGTTCCGATAAATGAAAATGGAGATGGATTGCCCTTTTAAACATTTCGCCGTTCAGTTTGCAGATGGCTTTGTTGAGAATGTCTCTGTCTTGGGAACCATTGTCGACAACACCGACGTCAATATCGTCCTGATCAGAGCGCGTACCGACACCAAGGAAAACATATTCGATGGATTGATTTTCCGGCAAGAAAAGGTGCATAAGCTGTTCCATATAGGTAGCCGTCAGCTTGCGGAAATCGTGACCGACTTGGAGCATAAATTCCTTGTAAATAACATGTTTGTTCTCATCGCTTGTTACCGCAAGGGCGATGTCATCCAAGGCACTCAGGTTCATTTGCAGAAATTGCAGTGCAAAGTAGCAGCCCAAATCGTCCAGTTTTTCCTGTTGAGACGTACCGACCAAAAGAATGGTCTGCATTTCTTTGCGATAATCAGGCGAGTTGACCCAAAGATGTATCCGTTCTTTCATACCCGCATTTTCGAGCCGCTCCATGAGGCTGTCGAGATTTTTCTCGATAATTGTCAAATATTTTTTAAAGTGATTTCCTAAAATAGCAGATCGCTTTTTAAGCCTGTCAAAATAAATATCCATGATAATTCTTTCAAGTGAGTAATGGAACCCTTTGTAAAATGCAACCGTTAATGAGCTTATTATATCAAAAATGAAAAGAATTAGCAAGAGAAATATCAGGAACAATGTAAACCTGCATATTTACGAATTACTCATTTAAGGAATACGATCTTTTAGTATATGAAATACCACCGGAAAACGTGGTTGTGCAAAAATATTCCTTGACATATTGTTTCATAATTTTATCTTATGAAAATAAGATTTGCGAAATAGTTTTATCATTCCCAGCAAGACCAATGTGGATCGGATAACAGAGATGGTTTTGGAACAGAACAGAGAAAGATTAACACCTTCCGATCCGATTGTTCTCCATAATTTCAATTCTATATTTATTCTACAAATCACTAATACTTTTTTCAAAATGGAGGCATTTCATGTCTGATGTTTTGACGCACGATCTCGTAATTCTTGGAGCTGGTTTAGCCGGATTACGGGCAGCAGTGGAAGCCTCGCGTGTAACCAATGGCGACATCGACATCGCTGTCATTACCAAAGGACAGATGATGCGTGCTCATTCGGTCGCTGCCGAAGGCGGCACAGCAGCCGCTCTGCGCCTGGATGATGGCGACAGTTACGAATTGCACGCGTGGGATACGCTTAAGGGAAGCGACTTTCTTGCCGATCAGGATGTTATCGATCGTTTTGTCCATGCTATGCCTGGCGAAATAATGCAAATGGATCACTGGGGAATTCCCTGGAGTCGCCGTGAAGACGGCAAAATTGCCCAGCGTCCTTTTGGCGGACACAGCTATCCGCGCGCGGTTATGGCTGCGGATAAGACGGGTTTCTTTGAGTTGCAAACGCTTTACGATACGCTCCTCAAGTACAAAAACGCGACCCATTACAATGAATTCTATGTAACTTCGATCCTGACGGAGGGCGGCCAATTCCGTGGATTGACGGTTTTTAACATGACCACCGGCGAGTACAAGGTCATTCACGGGAAGGCGCTTATCATTGCTGCCGGTGGGGCAGGAACGCTTTTTGGATTTACAACCTATTCCCGAACCGTAACCGGGGATGGCATGGCTATGGCTTATCGCGCCGGGCTGCCGCTCGAGGATATTGAATTCCTTCAGTTCCATCCCACCGGCTTGGTCCCGTCCGGTATATTAATTACCGAAGCTTGCCGGGGAGAAGGCGGATATTTGCTGAACAATAAGGGCGAGCGCTTTATGGAAAAATATGCGCCCGAAAGAAAAGAACTCGCCCCTCGCGATCTGATTTCCCGTTCGGAAATAACCGAGATAGAAGCGGGACGCGGATTTAAAGGCCCCAATGGCCTGGATTACCTCCATTTGGATTTGCGCCATCTGGGAGCAGATACAATCAACGAGAGGCTTCCTCTTATCCGCGAAGTGTGCATCGAGTTTAATGATCTCGATCCTATTGTGGAACCCATTCCAATCCGTCCCGTAGCGCATTATGCCATGGGTGGAATTGAAACCGACATCGATGGTGCAACGCGCATCAAAGGTATTTGGGTGGCTGGCGAAGCGGCTTGTGTCAGTCTGCATGGCGCTAACAGGCTCGGTTCAAATTCGACCGCTGAATGTTTGGTCTGGGGAGGAATTACCGGTGGTGAAGCAGGAAGATACTGCAAGGAGACGACGGAAATCCAGAGCGTTCCCCAGGATGCTGTTGACGCAGAAGAGAAAAGACTCTACAACGATCTGCTGAACAGAGATGGCAAAGAAGATCTTTATGAATTAAGGCGCAAACTCCGTTCCTGCATGGATCAATACGTCGGTGTTTATCGTACCGGAGAAGATTTGAGCAAGGCGCTTGAGATCATCAAAAAACTTAAAGTGCGTTACAATGACATTAAAATCGCGGATAAGAGTCGTACTTACAATACGAATCTTATCGATGCACTGGAACTGTGCAACCTGCTCGATCTCGCGGAGATCATGGTTACGGGTGCTTTGAAAAGAACCGAGTCTCGTGGTGCCCATGCCCGTCGTGACCACAAAATCCGTGACGATGTTAATTGGCTAAAGCATACTTTGGCTTTTTATGAAAAAGAAGGGCCGAGACTCGACTACAAACCCGTGAATATTACAATGTGGAAACCTGTGGAAAGAAAATATTAATCCACCGGATATTGACACATTATTCTTATCTCAAATTCAGAAATATGGAGAAAGTTATGAAAGTAGAGGTAAAACACCGAAAAAACAAACTCGGCATTATCGGTTGGATAGGCGGAGGACGTTTTGGTGCAGAACGCTATGCGTATGCTCTGCACAGGCTCACCGGGTTAGGCATTCTTGCCTACTTTCTGTTGCACATTTTCGTGACCGGTTCCAGAATCGGCGGCCAGCAGTCATGGCAAAATGCAGTGGCAAATTTTGAAACTCCAATCTTTAAATTTGGCGAGTTTCTTGTTTTTCTGGCATTTGCTTATCATGCCTTGAACGGCCTGCGATTGATCATTACGGAATTGGGCTTTATGCTCGGCAAAGCGCAGCGTCCGGTTTTCCCCTATGTTACATCAGTTCATCGTCAACGCCCTCTGTTCATTGGGGTAATGATTGTGGCGGCAATCATTATCATTTTTGGCGGGGCTGATTTTTATTTCATTTGATTTAAGGAGAAACGCAATGCGAGAATCGACTTTATGGTTTTGGCATATCATTGCCGGCGCCGTTATTTTTGTGTTCCTGGGACTGCACATGTTCATCATGCATCTTGAATCCATACTGGGATTCCTGGGGTTGGGCTATGGAGGAGATGTTACCTCTGCACAATCCGTTTTCATGCGTAGTCAGCAGGGATTTTATATGGTCACATATATTGTTCTTCTTGGTGCCGCTTTATATCATGGGCTGTATGGATTTCGAAATATTCTGTTCGAACTGTCCTTATCTCGAACGTTGGAAAAGATTATTAACTGGTTTTTCGCGCTCGGCGGCCTGGCCCTCTTTATTTATGGGACGTACGTTACTGTTTTTATTTTTCTCAATCCTACTGCAGTTTGATATTCTTTTAACGAAATGTGAACGATGGAATCCAAAAGAATTTGAAATATTCGCTGTTCGGGCGAATGAATTTTCAAATAGGAGAAACAAATAATGAGCGAAACGAGTGCTCCGGAAGTTCAATCCTCAGATCTTAAAGTGATCAAAAATGTTACCTTTGAAATTCTTCGGTATAGTCCTGAAAAAGATGAGGCACCCAAGGCGCAAAAGTTTCAGGTTCCCGTTATCAAAGGGATGACTGTGCTTGACGGTCTGTTATGGATTAAAGAGAATCTTGATGCTTCTCTTGCATACCGGTCTTCCTGTCGAATGGGTGTTTGCGGATCGTGCGGCATGTTCATTAACGGCCTGCCTCGGCTGGCTTGCAACAACCAGATTATTCATCTTGATGCGGATACGATCACCATAAAACCTTTGCCAAATTACAACATCATTCGCGATTTGGTGCCCGATCTTGAAGGCTTTTTTGATAAACATGAATCCATCCAACCTTATATGATTCGCGAGCAAGTGGAAGAATTGAACAATCCCACGGGCGAATTCTTCCAGTCTCCGGATGAATTGGTCGATTATATTCAGTTTGCTTATTGTATCAAATGCGGATTGTGCTTATCTGCCTGCCCAACCGTTGCCACGGACGATAATTTTATCGGCCCGCAGGCGCTGGCGCAGGCCTATCGCTATAATGTCGACTCGCGTGATGAGGGTGCAAAGGAGCGTGAAGAAGAGCTTTATTCCAGTCATGGCGTGTGGCGCTGCCACTTTGCCGGTGCCTGTTCGGATGTTTGTCCCAAGGGCGTCGATCCTGCTTTTGCTATCCAGTTGCTCAAGCAGAATATGTTTATGCAGAAATTGCACGTGCATAAACATAAATCTGCAACTCACATTATTCCCTGGGCTACAGAACATGTCCCGAATGAAAAAATACCTCAAGCCCCTGAGCGCACGGTAAAATAATAATTCAATGCTGATCCCGGGAGTTATGGCCCGGGATTAGTTTATGATTATTGTGCAATCAGAGTTCGATCTTTAATCACTATTTGTGAAATGAGCGGTTTTTCGATGGTGATGGTGAATTTAATTATATTAAAATTGGGGTTGATTTACGTGTGAAAATGAGGCGTTTCGGGGGATGCTTGCCTGATCTAAATCAAGTTCATTTTTCTTTCTTCATTTCTTTTATTCCGGCTATAATTTCGTTCATACTCATATTCCCGAATAAATCCTCGCGCTCCTGGGTATAATTTCCAAGGCCTAAAGTATATTGATTAATAAATCTTATCGTGTTCACCAAACCAATTTCCTGGCACAAGACATGAATTGCTTCTTTATTTATTTCATTTAATGTTTTTGTAGGTGTTATCATTTTTCTATCTCCAGTATTAATTCATTCGGAGAGACAACTTTTATAAATACATCAGATAGAGATTTCGCTTTTCTTAATAATTTATCATCACATGTACAAAAATAATCGACTTGTCCTATTTCTGCTGAAGCCAAATGTAATGCATCAAGTGGTTTTATCCCTTGCGAGCTAAATTGCTCTGCTCTTTTTTTAATTTTTGAATTTAGCTGTATAATTCCTGAAGCTTTGGACAGAACTTCAAGGGCGTATTCTCTTCTCGTCTCATTCGGATTCTGTTGTGTTTCAAATAATAATACATCTGACGAAACGATTTCTATTTTCTCATTTTCCAATAACGATAAAACTCCCAGGACGGCTTCCGACTCTAAAATAATTCTAAACTGAGTTTTATTGTCAACAGGTCTTTGTATCGCACATGTGTCCAGATATATCTTCATATAAAAAATATAGCAAATATAGAAGTCAAGTGCAAATATTGATTTTTATTGTTTCGACTAAAAAACCAGGTATGGCAGGCTAATTCTTCAATAGCAATTAATCAAAGTTGAGATTAATGGATGATATTTCCGAACAAATCCTCTTATAATTTGTTCAAATTACCTGGTTATTCAAATAGCAAAAACTCAGATTAACTTTTCGCTCACCGATTTGGCCTGCATAAAAAGTCCGAGATCCGAGATAATCCATGCCGCCGGCTTTCGAGTCGGTACCGCTCATGTTGAAACCACCAAAAGGATGGCCGCCGACCATCGCGCCAGTGCATTTACGGTTGATGTAAAGATTACCGACGTGGAATTTATTTTTGGCCATTTCGATTTTATAACGATTTTTTGTGTACACCGAGCCGGTCAGACCATATTCCGTGCTGTTGGCGATGTTGATTGCTTCGTCGAAATTTTTCGCTTTGATGACCGCCAGCACCGGACCAAATATTTCTTCCTGATCGAGATGCGTACCGGGATTGATGTCGGCAAAAATTGTCGGTTCGATGAAATAACCTTCATCAGAAATTTTGTTTCCTCCGGTAACGAGCCTGCCCTCTTTCTTGCCAATTTCGATGTAAGAGAGAACCTTTTCTTCGGAAGCCTGGTTAATGACCGGCCCCATATAGTTGGATTGTACTTTACCAGGTCCTATAGTTAACTTTTTAACGCGCTCGGCAAGCATGTCGACAAATTTGTCATAAATATCTTCAAGAACGATCGTGCGCGAACAGGCCGAGCATTTCTGTCCCTGGTAACCATAAGCGGACGCAACTACATTGTTCGCGGCATCTTCAAGGTCGGCTTCGCTGTCAACGACAATGGTGTCTTTGCCGCCCATTTCAGCGATAACGCGTTTTACCCAGATTTGTCCCGGCGAAGGTTTTGCCGCCAGCTCGTTAATGCGCAGCCCGACTTCTTTGGAGCCGGTGAAGGAGATGAATCGCGTCTTGGAATGCTGCACAATGTAATCGCCGATTTCTGCGCCGCTGCCGGGAATGAAATTCAAAACGCCGTCCGGCAAACCCGCTTCGCGCATAATTTCAACGAGTTGAAAGCCAACGGTCGGGGCGTCGCTCGCCGGTTTCAACAGCACCGTGTTACCGGTGACAATGGCGGCTGTCGTCATACCCGTCAGGATGGCCATGGGAAAATTCCAGGGAGGAATGATCGCGCCAACGCCGAGCGGAATGTAGCGAAGTTCGGGGAATTCATTTGCCACCGGTGTAACACCTTTTATTTCGCTCCAGCGAACCATCTCACGCGCGTAGAAATCTAAAAAATCGATGGCCTCGCATGTATCCGCTTCCGCCTCGATCCAGCTTTTTCCCGTTTCCAGAATCATCCAGGCGTTAATTTGGAATTTTCGTTTTCGCATAAGCTGGGCGGCTTTCAACAAAACAATGGCTCGTTCCTTTGGGGAAACCCAGCGCCATTTTTCAAAAGCGCGCAGAGCCGCATCCATGGCCAAATCCACTTCGTGCTTGCCTGCTTTATGAAATGTACCGACGACCTGCTTTTTATCGGCAGGATTGTAGCTTTTATACAAACGGTCGCTTTTGACATCTTTGCCATCAATAAATAGCTCGTATACTCGATCAAATTGTTTCTCCGCTGCGGCAATTGCTTCTTCCTGAGCTTTCCGGTTCTCCGGCTTGCTGAAATCAACAAAAGATTCATTTTTAAATTCGGGTAACATTGGAAACCTCCTAATGGTGATTTGTGGTTTGTTTCTTGAAATGATCAATTTCCTGATAATAAGAAATAAAACATTTTGTCAATAGTTTTGTCAAAAAATCTTTATCGATGTTCTGCTGTGCCATTTTTTCAATTTGATCCTGGGGATCACTCGATGCATATAAAAACATAAGGATTGTTGCAATTCGAAGAGGAAGGAGAGGTATCAATTCGCGCATATTTGAATCTGTGACTGTCTCCGGATGGAGACGAAAGCAGAATGCAAATTCCTTTAAATGTTCCAACTGCAATGCCAGGACAAGCCGGGCAACATGCTCATAATTTCGTTCCTGCAAATATTTAAGCGTTTCCAGACCAAAACGCGCATCCGATTGACTGGATGCAAAGTCGTATAGAATGTTTTTCAATTGTTCGTGGCCGTCTATACCATCATCCGGCATTGATTCGCCTGAAATAAGTTGGAAAAGGTGTGCTGCTCGCTGCTTCTGTTCTTCGCCCGGTGGAGCTGTGTAGAACCAAAAAATCGGTAACGTAATGGCAAACCATCGGTTATGTCCCGGAGATTTGCCTTCCTTTATTTCACCTTCTACATCCAGAAAAATATGTTCAAAGTCTGTATATTCTGATCGGAGCAAAACATGCTGCAAAATAAAATCGACCGGATCATCGTCCTCCCAGGAAAATTGATTCATTAACGCTCTGTTAATGTAGGAATAAGCGTTTGAAATGAACCCTGATTTATACGCAGCCACAGCCGACAGAAACGCTGTTTCTCCATCTCTCGGATTATTTCTCAAGGCCAATTCGAGATGCGACAGTGCTGTGTTGAGCCTGCCGGAAACAAGTTCTGCCTCTCCAAGCGCCGCAAGGGGAAAGTTGTTTGCGTTTTTTATAATGAAATTGTATGAGCGCAGCGCAGAGTCGTGATCCTGGATTGCCAGGAAACAGCGGGCTTGCATGATGAGCGCTTCTGCGTTGTTCATGTCCTCACGAACTAGTTGAGCGAGTTGTTCCAGCGCTGCCTGATATTTTTTTGCTTTGAATAAAGTTAATGCATTGTTATGTGTTTGATTCATGAGAGAGTATCGTCAGTCTAATAATTTGAAAATTTCTTCAGTGGTCGGAAATCGTCCGACCGCTTTTTTGGAAAAGATGAGTTCACCGTCTTTTGTCACTTCAAAAACACCGCCACCGGAACTGACAAGTTCCGGGTCCACGCTGTATTTTTCACGTATTTCTGCAGCCAACCTGACCGCTTGTGGATAATAGTTTCAGAACGTGCAGTATTCGATAGAAATTGTCATTTCATGCTCCTTTGCAAAGAAAATCAAGACTTTATTAAATTTTCAGGGTTCAACGTTAATAAATCATCCACAACAAACTGCCCGTCTTTGCGGATTAATTCATCATCGAAATAAATTTCACCTCCGCCATATTCCGGGGTTTGAATGCAGACCATGTCCCAGTGAACCTGGGATTTGTTGCCATTGTCCGCATCGTCATAAGAGCCGCCGGGAGTAAAGTGAAACGACCCACGGATTTTTTCATCAAAAAGAATATCCAGCATCGGACTGGTAATGTAGGGATTGACGCCCAAAGCAAATTCGCCAATATAGCGCGCGCCGTCGTCTGTGTCCAGAACGCGATTGAGATCGTCCGTTTTGTCCGAGGTGGCTTTGATAATCTTACCGTCTTTGAAAACGAGACGGACATTATCATGAATAACACTGTGGTAGATCGTTTTCGCCGTGTAGGCAAGCTCTCCATTGACCGATGTTTTGACTGGCGCTGTGTATACCTCGCCGTCGGGAATATTTTTTTCTCCGTCACATTTAATGGCCGGCATACCTTTGATTGAAAATGTCAAATCCGTTCCCGGCCCGGTGATATGTACTTTTTCCGTATTTTCCATGCGCTTCACCAGTGCATCCATTGCTTTCGACATTTTGCCGTAATCCAGGGTGCAGACATTGAAGTAAAAATCTTCAAACGCCTCGGTGCTCATTCCTGCCTGCTGCGCCATGGAAGGATGGGGCCAGCGCAAAACAACCCATTTGGTTTTGGGAACGCGAATATCAATATGTACCGGCTGCCACCAGTATTGCTGATAAAGTTTCATCTTTTCATCCGGGACATCCACGAGTTCTGAAATATTGTGGCTGCCGCGCAGGGCAACATAAGCATCGACCTTTTTCATCCGCTCAGCTTCCAGTTGTCCAATCAGTTGCATGGACTCTTTCGTCGCACCTTTATAAAGTTCGCGCAGAATACGGCTCTTTTTTAGCGTTACTAACGATTGCCCGCCAACAGCATCCGCTTCTCTCATAATGGCAATGACCATTTCTTCAGGAACATCGATTGCTTCAATAAGAATCTTTTCTCCTTTTTGCAATTTGGTGGAATGGTGAATCAAAACCCTGGCTAACTTTTCGTATCTTGCGTCTTTCATTTGAGGTTCCTTTTTTTTATTAAATTACAAAATTCAATATATGAAATAGATGTCGATTTGTCAACAATTGTTCATTTTGAAAATAGTATCCTGCGTTTTTGTGCTTGATATTTAGTCAGTTTTTTTCTACAATCTGTTTAATGAGTGATTCTTAAAAAGTCGAAAAGCATGTCATCGCGAGGAGCGGAGTGATAGTTTATCCCGAGTTGTCTGGAAAGCGATCTTTAAAAAACTGCACCTTAGCCGACATCCAGATTGCTTCGCTTCGCTCGCAATGACATTTTGGGACTTTTTACGAGCAACTCTTTAATTGATAGTTTTAAGAGGATGGTGACCATGGCAATAAAAGAATGTCCGTCTTGCGCGGTAGAGGTTGATAAAAAATACAATGTATGCCCTATATGCGGGTATGAATTTCCAAAGCAAAAATCAGGAATGAAATATCTGGCGATTATTCTTGTTATTCTTTTTAGCCTGCCTTTGATAAAGTTGATTTTGAGTCTTTTAAATAAATAAGGTTTAGGAAAGCTTTGCATATAGTCCAGTATTGAATCAATACGGATAATTGGATGTTTTTATCCATATTTTTTCGATATGTATAGCTTTCCCAAACCTTTCATGTTGGAGGAGGATTACTCTGAAAGTATTATTATTCGACATTGACGGAACGCTCATTTTAAGCGGCGGCGCCGGATTGCGCGCCATAAATGAAGCTTTCCTGCGTCTCTTCGATGTACCCAATGCGTTTGCAAATGTTCGACTTGCCGGACGTACCGATACATCCATTATCAAAGATGCACTCCTGGCACATCATTTCGATGTCGATGTTCAGGCCATCGAGGAATTTAAAAAGCTTTATTATCATTTGCTGGAAAGAGAAATAGAGACACCTCTGAATGGAAAAAAACTGATGCCCGGCGTATCTGATTTGCTCGGGGTGTTAGCTGAAAAAAAAGATGTTTTTTTGGGCCTTTTAACCGGGAATTGGGAAAAAAGCGGGCATATTAAATTGTCGCATTTCAAAATCGATCATTATTTTCAATTCGGAGCTTTTGCGGATGATTCCGAAATCCGTAATGAACTCTTGCCGTTTGCGATAAAGCGGTTTTCTGAAAAGTTCGGTCATGTACCTGATGCGCCGGATGTCGTCGTTATCGGCGACACGCCGGCGGATATTCAATGCGCCCGGCCGCATGGAGCTACTGCTGTGGCTGTCGCTGCGGCACATTATACGGTGGAGCAATTAAGGGAATATCAGCCCGATCATTTGTTTCAGGATTTGAGCCATTTGCAAGATGTATTAAAAGTTTTAACATAATGATTAAACCGGAATCCGGGAGGGCAACAAGATGCAATTACAAACCGTAAAAATTGAAAATCCCGATGAACTGAATTTTGTTCTCGGACAAACGCATTTTATAAAGACTGCCGAAGATGTGCATGAGGCGCTGGTAACGACTGTTCCCGGCATCAAGTTTGGATTCGCCTTTTGTGAGTCTTCGGGCCCGCGGCTGGTGCGATTTACCGGTACCGATGATGCGCTCATTGAATTGGCAAAGAAAAATGCCCTGAAACTTGCAGCGGGACACGTGTTCATTTTATTTCTCGGCAATGCTTATCCCATTAATGTTTTGCGAACCCTCCGCGACGTGCCGGAAATTGTGCGATTCTTTTGCGCAACTGCAAATCCTGTGGAAGTGATCATAGCCGAAACCGAGCAGGGCAGAGGCGTGCTTGGCGTTATCGACGGATTGAGCACGCTTGGTGTGGAGACGGAGAAGGATATTCAGGAGAGAAAGGACTTTTTACGGAATATTGGTTACAAGATTAAATAGGAGGTTTATGTTATGATAAACAATAAATCACAAAAAACGCAGCCCCTAAGCGATGAAGAAGTAAAAAAAATGAATGCTTACTGGCGCGCTGCAAATTATCTCTCTGTTGGACAAATCTACCTCCGCGATAACCCGCTGCTCCAGGAACCGCTCAAAATCGAACATGTGAAGCCACGGCTTTTAGGGCATTGGGGAACCACACCGGGACTGAATTTCATTTATCTGCATCTAAATCGTGTTATCAAATCAAATGATTTAAACATGATTTATATCATCGGTCCGGGACATGGTGGGCCCGGGATCGTCGCCAACACATACCTGGAAGGGACATATAGCGAGGTATATCCCAATATTTCCCGGGACACGGAAGGCATGAAAAAATTGTTCACACAATTTTCATATCCCGGCGGTATACCCAGCCATGTCGCTCCCGAAACGCCGGGTTCCATTCATGAAGGCGGTGAATTGGGGTATGCTTTGGTTCATGCTTACGGCGCTGTTTTTGACAATCCTGATCTGATCGCTTGTTGCATTGTGGGTGATGGAGAATCGGAGACCGGGCCGCTGGCAACCAGTTGGCATTCCAACAAATTTTTAAATCCCGTTCGTGACGGCGCAGTTCTGCCGATCCTGCACCTAAACGGCTACAAGATTGCCAACCCAACGGTATTAGCACGAATCAGTCGGGAAGAATTAGAAAACCTTTTAATTGGTTATGGTTATAAACCTTATTTTGTCGAGGGCGATAATCCTGGAATTATGCATCAAAAAATGGCAGCGACCATGGACACCATAATTTCTGAAATACAAAACATCCAAAATGAAGCCAGGGAGAAAGGATTCCAAAAACGACCACAATGGCCGATGATCGTTTTGAAAACGCCCAAAGGATGGACCGGCCCCAAGAAAGTAGACGGCGTTCAGGTGGAGGGAACTTTTCGTGCTCATCAAGTTCCGCTGTCCGAATTGCAGAGCAAACCCGAACACCTGAAAATGCTGGAAGCCTGGATGAAAAGCTACAGGCCGGAAGAACTTTTTGGTGAAAACGGTGAAATGCTGCCGGAACTGGCAGAACTGGCGCCAAAGGGAAACCGGCGTATGGGCGCGAATCCCCATGCCAATGGTGGATTGTTACTTCGAGAATTAAAAATGCCCGATTTTGCCGATTATGCTGTGGATGTGCCCCACTCCGGGACAACTGTAGCGGAGGCGACGCGTATGATGGGGCGTTTTTTGCGGGATGTGATGAAGCTGAACATGGGTAGCCAAAATTTCCGCGTCATGGGACCCGATGAAACCGCATCAAACCGGCTGACGGCACTCTTTGAGGTCACGGATCGTGTGTCTACAGCCGAAATCCTGCCAGGCGATGATCATCTTTCACCGGATGGACGCGTCATGGAGGTATTGAGTGAACACATGTGCCAGGGCTGGTTGGAAGGATATCTTCTCACCGGCAGGCATGGCTTCTTTTCCTGTTATGAAGCGTTCATTCATATCATAGACTCGATGTTTAATCAACATGCCAAATGGCTAAAAGTGACGCGGGAAATTCCATGGCGCCGCCCTATTGCTTCTCTGAATTACTTGCTTACTTCACATGTGTGGCGGCAGGATCACAATGGATTCAGCCACCAGGACCCTGGTTTTATCGATCATGTGATTAACAAAAAAGCGGAAATTGTCCGGGTTTATTTGCCGCCGGATGCAAATACTTTGCTTTCGGTCACCGACCACTGTCTTAGAAGCCGCAACTATATTAATGTGATTATTGCCGGTAAACAGCCCGCCCTGCAATATCTTGATATGGATGCCGCCATAAAACATTGTACTGCCGGAATAGGCATTTGGGATTGGGCCGGCAATGACCAGGGTACGGAAACGGATGTGGTTATGGCCTGTGCCGGTGATGTTCCGACATTGGAAACCCTGGCAGCAGTGGATATTCTCCGCCACCATTTTCCCGACTTGAAAATTCGGGTAGTGAATGTTGTCGATCTTATGACTTTGCAGCCGGCAAATGAACATCCGCACGGTTTGTCGGACAAAGAGTTTGATTCGCTTTTCACGACCGATAAACATGTCATTTTTGCTTTTCATGGTTATCCCTGGTTGATTCATCGGTTAACTTACCGAAGGACAAATCACAAAAATATTCACGTCAGGGGTTACAAAGAAGAAGGAACGACCACAACGCCATTTGATATGGTTGTTCTGAATAATCTTGATCGATTCCACCTGGTTATGGATGTGATTGAACGCGTACCGAAGCTTGAACGAATTGCAGCGCATGTGAAACAGCAGATGCGTGATAAATTAATCGAACATAAGCACTATATCAGAAAGCATGGAGATGATATGCCGGAAGTGAGTGATTGGGTATGGCCATATTGATAGCGGAGCTTGTGCCCGGCGGCCCGGCGTTAATGTATCTTATTCCTGTCATGGCTGCCTGGAATTTTTGTTTTCAAAACAGGAGAATTATTTGACTTTTTTCGATAGATTAAAACAAGGCATCGTTCTATTCGACGGTGCCATGGGCACGCAAATACAAGTGCTCGATCCTACGGAAGAAGAATGGGGTGGCAAAGAGGGCTGCACGGA
>JAADGR010000395.1 GCA_013152225.1 Calditrichota bacterium | reverse complement strand
CAAACCCAAAAACCCTATCTTATCAGTGATTTGACGCTGCCACAGTTGGCAAATATGTTGCACATTTCAGCACACAATTTATCTGAAATCCTTAATACTTACATGCAAAAAAACTTTTTTGATTTTATAAACCACTACCGCGTGGAAGAAGTAAAAAACAAATTATCCGATCCAAAGACACAGCACTTGAATATTCTGGCCATCGCTTTTGACGCCGGATTTAACTCAAAAACCTCATTTAACACCATTTTTAAAAAGTATACCGGCCAAACGCCTTCGCAATTTCGCCACAACGCACAGCAATGAGTCGTCATTTTATTTAAGACTTTTTTTGCGCGCAAACTTTTCTCATTAAAACCACCAACATCACGATTCCTGTTTTTTTATTTTTTCACTTAAAATTGGTTCAGCCCACTGGGAACGAACCACTAACATAGTTCAAACCAATGGGCTGAGGCGATTCTCCTTCCAATACTTGTTATATTTGTTTCATGAGTTACTCTTTCATGAATTACGGTACAATTTGCAGACAAGTTTAAAGAAACAAGGAAATTTATCATGAACCCAAAGATTCCAATTATTTTCCTTTTTACGGCGTTTTTCTGTTTGTTAACAAATCATAACACATACGCTCAAAAAAGAGAGCCCACCGGTATTATAAAAGGAACTCTTGTCGATGCCGAAACCAAAACTCCCTTGATTGGTGCGAATATAATGGTAGCAAATACAATACTAGGGGCTGCTGCCGACACGGATGGTCGCTTTATCATCAATAAAGTGCCGGTCGGTAGTTATACGCTGCAATTTCACTATATTGGTTATGAATCGCTCTCGAAAACGGATGTGATTGTCAGACCGAACCGAATCACCTACGTGAATGTTGAACTCAAAATCTCATCCATAGAATTAAAACAAGTAGTTGTGACTGGTGGGTATTTTCCTGAAACCGACCAACAACCGGTCAGCATCACCAGTTTTTCTCAGGAAGAAATTCGCCGGGCGCCGGGTTCTGCCGGTGATGTCAGCCGGATTATTATGGGGCTGCCAAGCATTGCCAAAGTGAATGATCAAAGCAATAGTTTGATTGTGCGGGGCGGCAGCCCGGTGGAGAATGCCTTTTTCATCGACAACATTGAAATACCGAACATCAATCACTTTCCAACACAGGGCGCTTCCGGTGGTCCCATAGGATTGGTAAATGTCGATTTCATCAAAGAAGTAGATTTCCACACAGGCGGGTTTTCTGCGGTGTATGGCGACAAACTCTCATCAATCATGAATATTACTTTCAGAGAGGGAAATCGTGATGAGTTTGATGCTCAGTTAGATCTGAATTTCAGCGGTTTTGGCGGTGTGGCGGAAGGACCGCTTTTCCAACAAAAAGGCTCCTGGCTTTTCTCCGCCCGAAGAAGTTACCTGGATTTGCTGGTTAAGGCAATTGATATCGGAACAAGCGTGGCGCCAAGATATAGCGATTACCAGGGCAAGCTGGTTTACGATATCAACCTGAATCATCAACTGACCTTACTTGGCCTTTGGGGAGATGATCATAACAATCCCGACCGGAAAATAGCAGTGAAGAATGATATGATCGTTTATGGGAATCAGGATATTTATGAAAACACCACCGGCGTCAACTGGCGGGCGCTGTGGCATAAAAGCGGTTACTCCAATACTTCTATTGCCTATACCTCCAAAAAGTTTAAAGAGGATTTCTTTGAAACCAACACCGGCATGCATCTCGTAAAGAATCGCTCTCACGAACCGATCCTCAAATTCAGAAATGTAAACCATTTTCGGCTGAATAAAACAAATTCGATCGAGTTCGGCGTAGAAGCTAAACATTTCACCACAGATTATAATAACTTTTATGCCGAATATACCGATGCACTCGGTGAAACTGTTCCTGATTTTACTATGGATAGTAGAATAAGCGCAAACAAGTTTGGCGCTTTCATGAATTATATTGCCGTTCCCTTTCATCGGTTGACAACGACTCTTGGGGTAAGGGCTGATTATTTTTCCTACAATAAAAACAGCACTATATCTCCCAGGTTTGCATTATCCTATCAGTTGACCGATCGAACCTCTATTAAAGGATCGACGGGATTATACTATCAAAACTTACCTTTAATATTGCTTTCTCAAAACCAAGGAAATAAGAAATTAAAGGATATGCTTGCCATTCATTATATTTTCGGAATGGATCATTTACTTACAGAGACCACTAAACTCTCATTGGAAATATATCAAAAAACGTATCTTAACTTTCCGCTGGATCCGACCCAACCGGCCTTATTTCTAATTGATGAACTATTTTACCGCTATGGTTTTTTCTTCAATCATGGGCAGTTGATCGACAAGGGGAAAGCGTTTTCCAGAGGCGTTGAAATCATGTTACAAAAAAAGCTGGCAAAGGATTTTTACGGTCTCGCCAGCGCTGCTTATTTTAGAACGCGATATAAAGGCGGTGATAATATTTGGCGGGATCGAGTTTTTGATAATCGCCTCATTTTAAGTATGCAAGGCGGATATAAACCGAATAGCAAATGGGAATTTAGTTTGCGCTGGATTTACGCCGGAGGTGCTCCTTTTACACCATTTGATATCGATGCATCACGCACATTGCATCGGGCGGTGCTTGATGGGAACAGGATTAATGCGGCACGATATCCGGCTTACCATTCCCTTAATGTCCGCTTTGACAGGCGCTTTTATTTCAGGGAATCAAATCTGGTCTTTTATTTGAGTGTATGGAATGCGTATAACCGTAAAAACATTGCCACTTTTTTTTGGAATGAAAATGAAAATAAGCAAGATGTCATTTACCAATGGAGTTTGCTGCCTATTTTCGGGATTGAATTTGAGTTTTAAAGATATTCACCAAGTGTCTAACCCGGAAAAGAAATAGAAAAGAATTTAACGCAAAGAACGCCGAGTTCGCAAAGAAAATTTAGATTAAAAAACAATAAAAATCTTTGCGACCTCTGCAGTTCTGCGTTTAGTTTTTTCCATTTTAATGCTGGATATCATTTATCATCATCAAACCTGCACTAAAAATCATACCCCGCCGTAAAGTATACCTCTCTTCTTCCATTACTCGCTCGTCCGTATGCAAAACTGATCGGGCCAAGCGGTGTTTTGAAGGAAACGGCAATCCCTTTACCATGGATAAAATCCTCAGGCTTCACATCCAGAACACTTTCCCACACTGCTCCGGCGTCGAAACGAAGGGAGAAAAAAGTATCGAATAAAATTTTCCCGGGGAGTTGGTAGCGGTATTCGAAGCTGCCGAGAATGACGTGTCGGCCCTGCATCTCACCTTCACGCAGTCCATAGAAAGATTTTTCACCGCCAATGCGAAACTGCTCTGAAAACGGCGTCGTCAAATCCGATGTTCCCCAAATGAGTTTCGGACAGATCGTATTTCTTTTTTTGAACGTCCAATAAGTCGCAAGCTGGTTTTGAACTTTAAAGTAAGAAATGTCGGCGCCAAGAAATTTCCCGCCCGATACTTCGTACGAAAATTTGTGGTACTTGCCGGTACGTGGAAACGGAACCTGATCGCGTGTATCGATGATTGTATTAAAGCCGATGGTGTTGATGACCAAAGCACCGGCATCATAGCCGTGTCCCGAAATGCTGCGGATATTAATTTCTTCAATGCGCATGAATGCTGAAATTGTACCAAACCTCTTGATCTGCTGCCCCAGCGTAAACAAGCCGCCCGTTGCCTGCCGTTCGTATTCTCCGACTCCTTTCAGGTTTTTATAAGCAAAATGTTTGCTTTTCCTATGATGGATGTCAAGGCGGCTGGTCAGGTAAGTTTTAAAAATACGATCCACTCGATAATCAACCGATGTAACAAGATCACGATCACCGTATTGGCTATGGAATGTGAGATCGTTGCCTGTTCCTAAAAAATTTTCGTTGGAAAATTCCACGAAAGCGCGGCCATTTCGTTCTCTGTCATAGTGCGCCCCCAAACGAACAACATGCGAAAGTTTTTCATTCAGGTTCAGTTGGAGGTTCCAGAGGTTTTGTTTCCGACGCAATTTTAAGATAATTGAATTAAAGAGTCCTGTACCGTATAGATTGTTCTTGGCATCGTTCGCTTGTTTAATCTGAAAAATATTACCTTCCTTAAGAGAAAATTCTCTCGAGATAACAAAATCTTTTGTTTTCTTGTTGCCATAAAAAGTAATTTTCCCAATCCTTCCTTCTGAAAGATAAATCTTGGCTTTTGATTTTTCTTTTGAAAAAGTAATTTTTTCAATCCGGGCAAGTGAACTGCCGTTTTTTCTGTATAGCTTTATAACAGATTCGAGTGCTTTTTTTAATTTTTTATGATTTATTACTTTGCCTATCGACGATTCAAGTGGCATTGCGAGAACAGAATCGGGAAAAATAGTATTGCCGTAAAATTCAACTTTGGCTAACACAGGATTGGGGGTGAGACGGTAATAAAGTACCGTATCCATTCCAACCCGGGTTATTTCTGCCAGAACAGATTTGAAATAACCAAGCCTGTACGTTTTTTCCAATGTCGAATAAATTTTACTCCCGGAGATATTTCTATGTCCGGTCGTATCAATCGGCAAATCGATATGCAGCCCAGGCGATTGCGATACTTTCACCCGCGCAATATGATAGATTTGATTGCTGTCGTTAGTTTCTGCATCGTAAAGAATGGCTTTTAATTTTGCGATTTGTTGCTCTGCTCTTTTCTGCCCTTCTTTATAGAAATCGTCGATATTCTCTGTATCGGTCGAATTTCCCTGCATGTCATTAAAATGAATGACAATATCCGCTTTGGAAAGTTGGCTGTTGTCATGTTCTCTTTGCATGATCGTTGTCACCTGATCTGCAATTTCCCAGGGCATTTGCATTTCTTTCCTGGTGCGCAGCGGTGAGGTCGCATCCACCGCGATGACAATATCAGCACCGAACTTTTTTGTCGCCTCTACAGGAACGTTATCCATTACACCTCCGTCGACAAGGAGCATGGAATCGATTTCAACCGGCGTCAGCAACAAGGGAATGGCAATCGAAGCACGAATCGCCTCGGCGAGGTCTCCTTTCTTCAAAAAAATTGCCTGTCCGGAAAGCAGGTCTGTGGCAATTATTGTTAGCGGGACAGGCAAAGAAGAAAAATCTTGTGAATGATAGGGTGCATCCAGGATCAGCTTTGTCAATATGTCTGTAAGTTTATAACCCGGCGTATATGCTTCCGGCAGAGACGGCTTTAAACCATCAAGTCGAAATTGCAGAAACGCGCGATTGATTTTTTGCTTTTCACCGAGGAACAAAGTTGAGCGCTGTGGTTTGTCGTCTAAAACACTGTCCCAATCGATGGATTGTGTTACTTTCCACATTTCATCCGGAGAATACCCGGATGCAAATAAAGCGCCGACCAGGGCGCCGATACTCGTCCCGACGATGTAATCAACGGGAATATTGTTTTCAACGAGCACCTTTAGTACGCCGATCTGTGTAACACCTCGCAATCCGCCGCCACTAAGCGCGAGGCCGATTTTGGGTCGGCGAATTTTTTGATAAGGAATAAGACAGTATGGAGGGGCCTCGACTCCGTCAAATTTGAGTTTGATTGTTTTCAAAACTCTGGCGGAATCCGCCCTGGTCGGAGCCGGAAAAGTTAAAAGAATAATAACAAACAGCAAAAAAGCGAAGAAAGGAAACGGGCTTTGACTGAAATATTTGTATGTACGATGTGATGGATTCAATTGCTTTAAAGATGATTTTTTAATAAATTTACCAGCCGGATGCTCTGGTCGGGCATTGGGCTGGACGTTTTTTAATGGATTCCTGCTAAATAAATGCGGGATCGACAAAAAGGAGAAAGTGACATCCTGACGAAAAATCTTGTTCTTGCCGGACTTTTTACAGCGCTTACAGCAATCGGCGCTTTCATAAAAATTCCATTTCCGCTAGTTCCGCTTACTTTGCAGACCTTATTCACCGTGCTGAGTGGCGTGCTTTTGTTGCCGGAATACGCTGCTTTGAGCCAGGTTGCCTATCTTATTCTTGGCCTTGCGGGGCTGCCTGTTTTTGCCAATGGGGGAGGCATCGGCTATGTTCTTCAGCCCACTTTTGGCTATTTACTCAGCCTGCCGCTGGCTGCATTCGTTGTTGCCAGATTGCGTATGCACGGGAAAAATTCGCTTTCATTGTCCGGCCTTTTTGGCAGCGCGCTCTTCGGCTTAATCCTTATTCTTGTTTTTGGTGATGTGTGGCTTTATTTTGCGCTCAAATTCGGAATGGGCAAAACTGTTTCTTTATTTCATATCATTCTGGTCGGTACCGTTGTCTTTTTGCCCGGAGCATTGCTGAAAGCTTTTCTGGCTGCATTCGTCGGTCGATCGATACAAAGACGATTTAATACCTGATTTGTTTACTGTTCATTTTCCTGCAACACACTCTTAATTCCACGTATTGCCTGCCTGATTCTATGTTCATTTTCCACCAATGCAAAGCGGACAAATCCTTCCCCCAACGCTCCAAAACCAATTCCCGGTGACACGGCAACTTTGGCCTTGTCAATCAGCATCTTGGAAAATTCGATACTTCCCATGCCGTGAAACTGATCGGGAATTTTTGCCCAGACAAACATTGTGCTTTTTGGTGATTCAATGTGCCAGCCGATTCTGTCCAGCCCGCTGATCAAACAGTCGCGTCTGGCTCGATAAGTTTCCGCGATGCCCGGCACGTCGTGAAGACAGTGACGCAGCGCTGTTACAGAGGCGATCTGAATTGGCTGGAAAATACCATAGTCCAGGTAACTTTTTATGCGCGCCAGTGCGGCAACAATTTTCGGATTGCCGACACAATATCCAACACGCCAGCCGGGCATGCTGAAACTTTTTGACATGGAATAAAACTCAACTCCCACGTCTTTTGCACCCGGAACCTGCAAAAAACTCGGCGGCACATATCCGTCAAACGCAATGTCGGCATAAGCAAAGTCATGAATAATTATCAAATTATTTTTTTTTGCAAAGCGTACCAGTTCTTTGAAAAAATCGAAATCAACATCGATCGTTGTGGGATTGTGGGGAAAAGAAACGACCAGTAATTTCGGTTTTGGCCAAACCTGAAAAAAAGTCCTGCTCAGGTCGCGCAGAAATTGTTCTGCACTTTCAAGGGGAACCGAATGCAAATCCCCGTGCGCGATGATGACGCTGTAAGCATGAATCGGGTACGTCGGATTCGGGACGAGCACTTTATCTCCGGGCGCAATAATTGCCAGCGCCAAATGTGCCATCCCCTCCTTCGCACCGATGGTCGCGATGGCTTCAGTCTCCGGATCGAGTTTGACATCATAACGGCTCGCGTAATGCTCCGTGATGGCTTTTCGTAAACCTGTGATACCGCGGGAAGCCGAATAACGGTGATTGCGCGGATTACGCACGGCCTCAACCAGTTTTTCAACAATGGGTTCGGGTGTTGCCAAATCAGGATTTCCCATGCCCAGGTCGATGATATCCTCCCCGGCACGGCGGGCGATCATTTTCGCCTCGTTGACCTCTGCAAAAACATAAGGCGGCAATCGGTCGATTGTGTAAAAGCTGTCTTTCATTTTTCGATTCTCTCAATAAAATGCACCAAAAATTCATTTCATGGATATTAATTATTTCAAGGATAATAATCAACTATATTAAAATTAGCGCAAGCAAAATTGGAAAAAAATCGTTATTTTCTTTGAATAACAAAGGACTTGCAAATTGCCAAAATACGAACACATTATTTGGGATTGGAACGGGACTTTAATAAATGACGCATGGTTGTGCGTCGATATTATTAATGTCCTTCTTGAAAAATATGGCAAGCCGCGGCTGACTCTGGAAACCTATTATAAGGTTTTTGATTTTCCGGTAAAAGATTATTACCGCCGCATCGGTTTTGATTTTTCAGTGACTCCTTTTGAAAAAGTGGGGACGGAGTTTATGGAAATCTATTGGCAGCGATGGCAAGAGTGCCAATTGCAACCCGGCGCTCTCAAGGTTCTGCAAACCAACGCAGAAAAGGGAATGAGCCAATCCATTCTTTCGGCGGCCGACATTAAATTGCTGCATGCTTGTATTGATCACTTTGATTTGTCCGAATACTTTGTCGAATTAAACGGGCTCGATCACCATTATGCAAGCAGCAAGGTTGGAATTGCAAAAGAATATATGCATGCTCTTTCTTTTGCCCCCGATAAAGTGCTGCTCATTGGCGACACACTTCATGATTACGAGGTTGCGCGGGAAATTCAGGTGGATTGCATTTTGTTCAGCGGCGGGCATCACCCGGAATATAAATTGGCGAAATGCGGAGTACCTGTCATAAACTCATTCGAGCAGTTAAAATACTAACTGCCGTCTTCGTATGCAGAGATGAAGGCGCATATTTAAAATTGAATTTTGAATTGACTAGAGTGTACCTTTTAATAATTTGCAACGCTCTACTATGCCGGCTTGTTAGTACAAAATTATCGAAATAAGCAGCTCCCTGAAATGGTTAAATTGTTAATGCAATATTTGCCGAAACTTTTGTCTTCATTATTCGTCTTTGCTTGTAATTATTATAGTGTCTCTACACGGCAATCACTTCAATTATTTCATTTCGACAGACATCTTTTTGAATTGGTCTCAAATACATAAAATGGTTTGGCATTTTTATCAATGCCGGGAGCAAAATTGCTGTGTTATGATTTCTATAGGAGGAAATCCTAAATGAATGAAACAGAATTAACTGAAAATGTCCAGTCCCCGCAAATGGGATTGCTGAGCCGAATTGTCGGCGTATTCACTTCACCGGGGAAAACGGCGGAAGCGATTGGCGCAAAACCCAATTGGCTTGTGCCCGCTATTATTATTATTCTCCTGATGCTCCTTTTTACCTACCTTGCCAAACCGGTCATTATGCAGGAGACTATGACGCGTGTACAGCAAATGATGGAGAGCAAAGGAGTAGCACAAGATCAGATCGATACTATGCTCAACCGTATCCAGACAAGTATGGGCATAAGGATGTTTGCCGGAGTAACAGTAACGACAGCGCTTGGAATTTTTATCTGGGCGGCGATCTGGCTGTTTATCTCAAATATCGTCCTTGGTGCACAGGCGAGTTATGCGCAGATGTTGGGGATCAATGTCTACCGCTATTTTATTACAACGATTGGCCTTTTGATCAAACTACCGATTATGCTTTCCAAACAGACCATGAACGTTCATTTCAGCCTTGCTACATTTCTTCCCGATGACCAGAAAACCACATTTTTATACAAGATACTTATGCAGGTAGAATTGTTCAATATCTGGACCATTGTCGTCCTGTCCATTGGTATTGCTGTGGTGAGCAAACTCGACACTAAAAAAGTGTGGCCCTGGGTTGTTTTGGTTTATGTTGTCTGGTATGTGGCGCAGGCAGCTCTGGGGAGCATGTTCGGAGGGTAACTTTTCACAAACCGAAAACACATCAAAAAATTTTGCAAGTTTGTAAATAAATTAGTGGAGTATGCAGAAATGACAAAAACAATGCAGCTACTGTTCTCGATGATTTTCCTTTTTATGGGCGTGCATTCCGCGGTAGCTCAGGAAACAAAAGTTCTTTCTTTAAATGATTGTATTGAAATAGCATTGAAAAACAATTCATCTTTGCGCAATGCAGGGCGGCAACATTTAATAGCCAAGGCTAACGTAATGACAGCGCGTTCAAACTTTTTGCCCTCAGTCAACGCATCATTTAGTTCGGGAAAGTACATTCAAGGAGCGCGACTGGTTAAGCAGGATGTCCCTGTGGATTATAACCCGGTGACAGGAAAATACATTTATGAACAGAGACAAACTTTTCAGGACAGAACCGATCGGGATTTTAACCAGGCACGAATCAGTCTGAATCAACAAATCTCTGATTTTGGCAGAAGCATTAATGACCTGAGACAAGCCCAGGCAAGCAGAGATGCATCCGACCAGGACATGCTGAGCACAAGACAAGCGGTCATTCAAAATGTTAAAGTGGCTTATTTTGAACTACTGAAAGCCGAAAAGCTTGAAGAAGTTTATATTGACGCCGTAAAGTTGGCTGAAGAACAACTCGAACGTTCAAAAACGATGATGGATATCGGCATTGCCTCACAGGCCGAAGTTTTTCAGGCCAAAGTAAACTGGGGATCGAATAAAAGGAATTATATTACGCAAAAAAATAATGTGGAATTCGCCAAGGCAAATCTTAATAACGCCCTGGGATGGGATCCGAACACAAGTGTTGAAATTATTCAGGAAACCTCAGCCCTTGTTTTTTTTGAATACAAATTTGATGATGCAGTCAAGATTGCCATTAAAAACAATCCGCGGATTAAATCATTGGAACTGACAGTTAAAACTTATTTGTACAGCAAACGTGCGGCAAAAGCTCAATATTACCCTTCCCTTGGTGCAAATATTTCCTACACAAGAAGCAACGATGTGTGGAGCCGGGTTTATTCAGGCAAGTTGAATGAAGATTACAGTGCAAGCCTTGGCTTACAAATGGATTTGAATTTATTCAATGGTATGAGGGATAAAGCACAAATCCAGAGGGAAACTCTAAACTACCAAATAGCTGTGGAGAATTTGGCTGAGCAAAAGCGTCAGATCGCCGCACAAGTTAAGCAGCACTTTTTGGAACTGGAAGCATTCAAAGAGATTTTGGATATCCAGAGAGAGAATATCGACGCTGCAAAGGAAAACCTGCGTTTGCAACAGGAAAAACGCCGCGTCGGTTCCGGCACCGAACTTGACGTTACGGATGCCCAGGTTCAACTCACGAGGGCGCAGAGTGACTATGTCCAGGCAGAACACGATGCAAAAGTAGCCAAAGCGCGGCT
>JAADGR010000318.1 GCA_013152225.1 Calditrichota bacterium | reverse complement strand
TTTTCTGCAAAATTTTTCACCGGAATCGATTCATAATGATGGCAGTCGTTTCAATACAACCAAAGACGTTTTTATCTTTACTGAAAAAGATTCACCAAATTCCAAAATTGATACTGGCTTGTTGCCGAACGTTCCAGACCTGATGAACAAAATCATCCGCTGGTGTCAAAGCTATTCGCAACTTCATTCGGATATGACGATTTTTTATGAAGACGAGCAGGTCATTGTTTACCATATTTGCCAAAAGCTCTCTTCAAAAACAAATCGTAATGACTATAAACCAGAACCAGGATCATATTTGTAATGCTTCTTTCTTCACTCTTAAAAATTCGTATTCAGACTCTCTTTAACCAGGTGAGTAAACATCTCTCATTTCCAGTTGCCCTGGTGGACAAAAAGGAAAATGTTCTCGTTGGGAATGAAGCTTATGAATCCTGTCTGAAATCCGGCAACAACATTGATCGCAATAAAGTGAAGATCGATCATGAAGAATTTTATGTTGTAACAAAGACCGATAAAAATGACAAACGCAACATCAGAAGCAAAGATATTCTTGCAAATATTCGAGATAGTGTATCGCTCTTGTTTGAAGGTGAGTTGGAAGTGCAAAGCTTGTCCCAGGAGATCATTGAAAAATACGAAGAATTAAATCTCGTTTATGATATCATTGCGGAATTGGCGGGAGTTTTTGAGGAAAAAGAAATTTGCCGTCTCATCCTGCAAAAAGCGATAGATGTCCTGGGAGTAGATAGCGGCGCTATTGTCCTGAAAACAGAAAACAATACTTTTGCGATAGCCTATCAAAAAGATAACTGCGACACTCGGCATTGTCACGATAATCTTTTTATCCGTCTCGCGCAAAAGTCATTAGAGGAGAATAGTGAAATTCTCTATGATAAATTTGATCGAATACCGGCAGATATTTTATCAATAACAAGAAATGATGAACTATGGTCCATGCTCGCCGTGCCTTTCAGCGCCGGTAATGAAGCGTTCGGTTCTATAGTCCTGGCAGGGAAAACAAATGGCAAAGTCTTCAATTCAAGCAATTTAAAATTAGTTACCGCGCTGTCCGGCTATGCCGGCGTTGCAATACATAGCAGCAGACTCATCAGGACAATGCAGGCCACCGAGGCACTGAAGCACGAGATGAGTTTGGCGCGGGAGATACAACAGAGTTTGCTTCCATCCCACAGTCCGGATATAAAAGGAGTGGACATCACCGGCCATTGCATTCCGGCAACAGAAGTGGGTGGCGATTTTTTCGGCTATTTTCGTTTAGCCGATAACAGGTGGGCTATTGTAATCGCAGACGTTTCCGGGCATGGCGTGGGTGCAGCGCTAACAATGGCTTCCTTGCGAAGCATCCTTCGCAGCGAAGCGAAGGGAAAGGTTTCTCCCGCACATATCGTCAGCCGGGCCAATGAATTGATGTGCGCCGACACCGGAAACACCGAAATGTATGCAACGCTTGTTTTTTCCATATACGATGAAAAAAATGCAACTCTTTTATACACCAACTCAGGACACGTTATCCCCTTTCTGCGGAAAGCCAAAACCGGTGAATGGACCGAACTCAAGGACGGCGGTATGCCCGTCGGACTTTTTCAGGAAGAAATATATGACGAAACTAGTACAAAACTGGAAAGCGGAGATGTCGTTGTTTTCTATACGGACGGCCTTACAGAAGCAAAAAATGAACAGCAGCATTTTTTCTCAGAACAAATCATGCTTGAAATCGTTGCGCAAAACCGTCATGCTTCATCGGCAGAAATAGCAAAAGCAATTCTCGACGCGGCACAAAAACATCTTGGCGCAAATTTTCAAAAAGATGATATAACATTGGTTATACTAAAAAAAACAGAGGTGGTGGAAAATGGAGCAAACTAGAAGAATTCTGGTCATGGACGACGAACATTATATCCGTCGGCTTCTTTCTTATATTTTTGAAAGAGAAGGATTTGAAGTCTATCTTGCGGACGACGGGAGCAAAGGGATCAGCCTCGCAAAGCAAATCAAACCCGATCTTATTTTCACAGATGTTATGATGCCGGTCATCAACGGCTTCCAGGTGTGCAAGGAGCTTCGGAGTGATCCTACTTTTCAGAACGTCTTTATCATCATTCTGACAGGTCGGGGACAAATACAGGATGCAAAAAAGGGATTGGAATGCGGCGCTGATGAATATATCATCAAACCATTTGATCCGGTTAAAGTTATAAGGCGCGTGAAACAACTTTTAAAATCACCGAGAACTCAAAATTCTGTTTCATATATGGAAAAGATATAATGGTCATGAAAATAAAGACATCTGCAATCTGGCAATTCTTTGCCGAATTTCCGTTTCACACTGTGGATGAAGAAAAAGGCTACAAAACCATATTTCGCATCCTGAGTGAGATTTACCCGTTGCAAGCGTACTATCTCTATGCCCTGGACGAAACCCGACAGCAGTTGTTGCTGCAGAGCATGAATCTCATCTCCCAAAATGAAGATGACCGGCAAGAGATGGTGCCGGATAATTCTGAAAAAAATCTTTCCCACCCACCCCTGAATTTAAAACTCCTGGATAAACATAAAGAGATGAACCTGATCACTGAATCGGAGGGAAGGTTTTTAAATATCCCTCTGCGAATTCAGGATCGGGAATTTATCGGGATTTTGCTTGCCGGGCCGGTAATTGAAACTAAAATTAAAGACAGACTCTTGCAGCGAATTCGACATTTTGCACTGGCCGCAGCCCCTGCTGTTTCGACATTGAAAACAGTCAATTCAATGAGAGCCAAAACACGCACGCTGCAATCCCGAACCAACGTCAGTCAAAGAATGATCGGATCGGCACTTGAAGTAAACCGCTTTGTCGATCTGCTGCTGGATTTAGCGTTGACCGCCAGCCAAAGTGATGCCGGTTTTGTGGCGATCCTCGATGACGACAAAACGAAACTCTCTATTCGGGCACATAAAAACCTGCCTCCCGGGTTTCTTGAAAACATCAACCTCCAGCCGCAAAATGGTTTATTCGAATGGGCGCCGGAATTCGGTGAGACTCTGATTGTCAGAGACTATAACTTTATCGCCAACCTGAAGATAAAGAGCATTATCGCCGTTCCACTGGTTGAAAAAAATGAGCTGCTTGGCGTTTTTGCTCTTTTGGATTATGAAATCAATGAGGATAGAATCGAGTTCAATCTGACTATTCTTTCAACATTCATTGAACAAATCAAGTTAGTGCTCAACAACTCGAAACTTTTCGAGCAGTTTACCGAACGTTATTCTGCAACCCTCCAAGCGATGAGCAAAGCTTATGATATGCATTCGCCCGCCACTGTTGGACACTCACAGAGAGTGTCCAAAACTGCTGCCGAGATTGCATTGCAATTAGGCCTCTCTCCGAGCCGGATTAAAAACATTTCAATGGCAGGAGAAATTCATGATATTGGATTTTGCGGCATAACAGACATAAGCGAAAGTTATCATGTGAACTACAACCACACCATTATCGGCGCAAGCATGGTTGAAGTTTTGCCGCTAAGTTCAGAAATTGTCGAAGGAATTCGCTCTCACCATGAATGGTACGACGGCTGGGGATTTCCGCAAGGTCTGAAAGGGCAGGAAATTCCTTTGAGCGGTAGAATTATCGCTGTAGCGGAATACTATGTGGAAGCAACATCTAACAAAACATTGCAAAAAGCACAAAATTGGGAGCAGTTCAGGGAAGAACTGCAAATTCGCAAAAACAAACAGTTTGATCCGCTTGTTGTTGATGCCCTTATTTCAGCCGTTGAACAGAAAAGAAAAAATGCAGGGACAGATAGAATAGAACCCTGCTGGATTTTCAAGGGTGAGCCGGAAAATGTATGCAAAACTTGTCCGGCCTGGCAAAAGGACAAACCCTGTTGGACTTTTCAACACGTCCAGTGCCATAAACACGGTGATTCATCATGTGAAAGCTGTTTCATTTTTAAAGAATGGAAAAAAAGAATGAAGCAATAAAAAAATGGGAGATCAAAATAAAATGAAATATAGAGTAAAAGATTCCGCAAATATTACAATCCTGACATTTCAGGGAGATATAGATGTCTCCGTAGCAGCCGAACTTAAAAAAGTTTTACAAGAAATCATCGACGCCGGCAGGTTCAATGTTCTTGTCGATTTTGGAGATGTGAATTTCATTGACAGTTCGGGCCTGGGATTATTTGTCGTATTTTACAAAAAAGCACGGGCAAAAGGCGGGACAATTAAATTTGCCAACGTCCCTCCTGTTGTCAGTAAAGTGATTAAACTAACGCGGCTTGACAAACATTTTGAACTCTATGAATCGCTCAGCGAAGGAGAACAGAGTTTTCGATGAACACAGTTTTGAAAAACATTTCTCCTGTAATTCAGACAATGCTGTTTTTTCTACTGCTTGTCATTACAGCACTTTGCCAATGCAATTTGCCAAAAGACAGAGGCACGCAAACTTTCATAAAAGAATTAAAAACTCCAAAAGTATTACTTTTATATGCCAGCCGGGATACCTATGCAAGTTCTATGTTTAAGCAAACTAAAATAGCATTCAGCTATGGCAAAATACCCTTTGATGAATTTGATATTTCCAACGGTGAATTACCAAATTTATTGAATTATTCGTCCATTGCAATAGCCACGGAATATATTTCAAAGTTCACAAAAGTAACATGTAAAGAAATAGCTGATTTTGTAGCAGCCGGCGGCGGCCTCGCAGTAATGTATCGGGGATATAATGAGAATCTTTCCAGCGTGTTTGGGATTTTAAGTGACAAAGCTGAGCCGGATTTCGAGGGAAAAAAGCAAAGTTTGTTTTTTACTCGTAATCTATTGCCCGGTATAGAAAACTGCAAGATCAGTGAGGATGGTATTTCGAGCTATATCGTCCGTATCGACAGCCTTGCGACCGTATTCGCAAAAACCAAATCAGAGCCGATCGCCTGGCTGCACAAATATGGCAAGGGGAGAGTTTTTTACTGGAATACAGCCTTGCTCTCTGATAAGGTAAATCGCGGTTTCATTATAAAAACCCTTGCAATGGTTCAGCCCTACACAATAACACAGATCGCGAACCTGGGCCTCTTTTATCTGGATGATTTTCCTAATTCTTCCATTAACGATAAAGTTAAACCCATTCAATCCGAATTTGACCAAACAGTTACCGAGTTTTATTATCTTCGATGGTACCCGGATATGATTAAGCTGGCGCACAAGTTTGGCATCAAATATACATCCGCGTTGATCTTTAATTATAACGGAAGGACTTGCCCTCCCTATCAGTTTTATGAATGGCTGAACGGCAAATTAGAGTTGAGCGAAAAACAAGCCTTCGCCTCACAATGGGCTGTTCAACACCTTGCTCCCATCCTGGAACTGGGTTTGCACGGCTATAATCATCAATCCTTAACGCACAAAAACTGGGGAAGCACTGATAATATGGAAAAGGCCCTGGACCGGGGCAGAAAGCGCTGGGCTATTGATAACATCGGGGCGCTGCCATATACTTATGTTCCTCCACTTAACATTTACGATTCGACGGGCACCGTGGCGCTTGCAAAAAGTTACCCCGGCATACGAGTCATTGCCGGACTTTATTTGGGTTTTTTTGATCAGGGACAGGACCGCGAATATAAACCGGAACCATGGAATAAGCATTTTTATGATATGCCGCGTGTTACCAGCGGTTTCATCTTAACAGACTTTGACAAACGCGCAATGATTTCGTTGCTGCAATCACCGGGTATTTGGAGCCATTTCGTCCATCCCGATGATGTGTACCCCTTTGGGGAAAGATACGATGATGATTTGCTCAATTCATTTGATATTAAAACCATTCACTGGTACGGAAAGCCACAAGACAATGGACTCTATTTTCAATTGAAACATTGGCTGGAATTTGCGAGGAAGAATTATCCCTGGTTGCGATACATGAAAACCAAAAATGCTTTGCCTGAACTAATAAAGTTTAATAACACAATACTGACGCATCAGGCATTCGGAAAAAGGATTATCTTTAAAACAAATGAAACACCGACATTTTTCTTTTTTTATACACGTGACGGACAGCGTGTTCGTTCGATCCATGGCGCAAAAATTGTCTGGAAAGAGAATGATGAATTTACAAATAGTTATTTGATAGAAGCGAAGAAGAAACAAGTGAGCATTACACTCTCGGGACCAATCCATTTCGCAGGGAGCGCCAAATGAGAATAATGCGAAATTTAGTCATTTTGTTAATGGTTCTGCCGACTTTATTTTTTGCTGTTGAGAGAGCTTGTGCACAGGAAACTGAAGAAAGGAATAAGCAGGCTACCGACAATTATTATCCCGGCCTCCGGTCGGTTCCGCAGCTTGATAAAGCCGAACAACTTGTGGCTGATGACAAACAACTCGAAGCCATAAAACTATATGAAAACTATTTACAGAAAAATCATTCACCGGCAAAAGCCTGGCACAGGCTGGCTCAATTGTACAGTTGGAATGAAATGCCCGACCAGGTGATCCGCGTATATGAAAAAATGCTTCACTATTACCCGGACGATAAAAAGGCGCTCGAAATACTTGCACAAAACTACGTTTGGACGGACAGGCAAAAAAAGGCTATCTCCATTTATCAAAAACTATCTGCTTTAGAGCCTCGCAATATCGACTATCACAAAAAACTGGCGCAGCTTTTTAGCTGGAATGAAATGCCGGACCAGGCAGTGCATGAATACGAAAATATAGTGCAACTGGACACAACGGACGTAAAAGTCATGCGCGCGCTGGCACAACAATACTTTTGGTCAAATCGAAACAAAAAAGGAATTGCACTGCTTGAAAAAGTGATCCGCTTAATCCCGGACAGTCTTTCCGTTCGGCGGCAACTGGCGCAACAATACGTTTGGCAGGGCATGCCCGAAAAAGCGGCAAAACAATATGAAAAAATCCTTTCCCAAAACCCACATGACATTGACTTGATGAAAAAACTGGCACAAATTTATTCGGCTCTGAACAACTATAACAAGGCAATAGTCCTTTACAAGGGTCTTCTTCAAAAAGAACCAAACAATTCGCAGCTTGAATTATTATTGGCAAAAAATTATCTCTGGTCGGGAAAAACAAATGAAGCAAAAATAGAATTTGGAAAATACATTGCAAAAAATCCGTCGGATAAAGAAGCGCACTTGCTTTTAGGCGAAATTCAACGATGGACTGGTGAATGGGATGAAGCAAAATTAAATTTGCAAAAGTTGCTCATTCTATCGCCGACGAATAAAAAAGCCGGGGAATTGTTAACCGATATCAGAAAAGAATATGGGCCGCTCATTGAAAGTAAATATAGCCGAATCAAAGATTCAAACCATTTAACCCGGGAACAGATTCCCCTGGCTTATTATTATTTTATCAACAGACATTGGCTCATTCAATCGGGAATTTCAAGATTGAAAGTCCTGGACGGCAGGATCAATTCATCATTAGTTGGTCTCAGCGGCTCCTTCGCAGCGCAATACAATATCACACAAAACAACGGCATTCGGATAGAATTTTCACCTCATGCTTATCGATCAGGCTGGACAGCTTGGGGAGGAAAAGTGCAATTTATCAAAAACTTTTTCGGACATATTTATTCAAATTTCGGCTATTATCGCAAAGAAACGCAGGAAGGGGTTCAGGCACTATTCGACAAAATAATGATTAACGGATTTGCAGGAAATATCTATTGGCAAATAATTCCCCGCTGGTATATTTCAACCCAAGTCGATTATGGAAAATATTCTGATGCCAACGCAAAAACAACTGCTGTATTCTCAACGCAATTTTCATTTTTTCTAAAGCCGAAAATTTCTCTTTTCGGCATTTACAGCTATGAAGACTTTAAGAAATTGTATCAAACATCCCTGCCATATTGGACGCCGAATAAATTGCGCACAATTTCCTCAGGACTTAAATTTGAACACAGCATAAAAACCTTGTCCACCGGAATCGGAGTTTATTTGACTCGTCAACAGAACGTCATATCTCAGAACATCTTTACGGAACTGGGATTCTCATTAACCGATTTTGATAAGCTTTTTATCAGATATGAAAAAACAGGGTCGACTGTATATAATTCCACGAGTTTACAGGCCTACTATCAACATCGATTTTAATCAGGATTCTATTTTTCGCCTGAAAAACGAAAATGATTTTCGATGTAATATTTGCGAATGTCTCTTTCCAGCACCGATCCCAGGGTTATTTAAAAATCTATCGTCTTTACGAGCATCACTGTCTCCTTTTTTGTGATTTTTATGCAAAAACAATCTACAAAAAAGAATGGTGATGCTCAATTTATATTCAGAAAATAATCCTTTTTGAAAATGCTGACAAGTATGTCTTTATCACATTCGGCAGGAATATTGTTCCCCCTGATCATAGTTAATAAAGTGAATAAAAGCTCTTTCATAAAGATGAGGTGAGTTGCATTGAAAAAGGCAGCTCTTAAAATATTCTTCTTTTGCATTTTGCTTTCAGCATCTTTTATTCGGGGGCAAAATGTTGCTGAATTCACACAAGATACACTTGCGCAGCAAAGCACTGCTCCTGATTCGTTTTTTGCCAATGCATTGCTGCGCATCAAGCCTTTCCGCCCTGTAATGTTTTTTAAATCCGAACGCCGCTTCAAAATCCAGTTCAGGCGACTTGCCTTCATGGCGAGCGGCCGCTATCTCGATTATTACCAGCCGACAGAAGAACTCTATAAAGATGTTGATCGCTTATCGGATCGTTCCAGAAAAAAGATGCTTCATCTCGCTTTGGGCGGGGGTGCTGCATTGGGTGTATTGAAATATAGCCGGAGATTTTTGAAAAAATATAAAAACTTTTTCCGACCTAATCTCACCGGTCTGAACTTTTATTATCGTTCCCTGCCGCTGTCCTCACAAATTTTATTTCGCATTGCCGGTTTGAAAGACACGTATTGGGTCACTTTTTTGAACCACAGCCAATTTATGCTTACCCACCGGCAAACACTGTATTATAAACAGAACGGTCTCTTTTGGAGATTTTACAGAAACATCCGCTTGATGGGCTTACAGACCGTGTCGAAATACAGCACCTATAATGCCATCGGTGTGAGCCAATATTCCAGAAATCTAAAGTTTTATTTTGTTTACCAAAAGAATGAAAAGTATAAAAACAGAGACCGTGTTTACATCCAGTGGGAGTTGCTGTTTTAAAATTCCGAAAAGCTTGAAACGGTCTACTCTGCAAATAATGTTTTGGCTAACAATTCAGGTGCATTTATTACTATTTGGGAATATTTTCAAACTTGAAGCGTTATTATTTCAAATTTTAATGAATAAAAAATACCGGAAAGGATTTTAAATGGACAGCAAACAATGGGATTCACCGCCGAAAATGCAAATTGATCCGACCAAGATTTATCTCGCCAAAATGGAGACGGAAAAAGGGACGATAGAGCTTGAACTGTACCCGGAACACGCACCAAAAACAGTGAACAATTTTGTATTTCTCTCCGGGGAAGGATTTTATGATAATTTGATTTTTCACCGTGTGATCGATAATTTCATGGTACAGGGCGGTGATCCCACCGGTACGGGAAGAGGTGGGCCAGGTTACACTTTTGAAGATGAATTAAAAGATAACCCCCTCATTCATGAAGCCAAAGCCATTTCCATGGCCAATGCAGGGCCGGATACAAATGGCAGTCAGTTCTTTATTACCCATTTACCTCAGCCTCATCTCAACGGCGTACATACGGTTTTCGGCAAAGTGACAAAGGGCCAGGATGTCGTAGATTCGATTCGGCAGATGGATATGATTTTAAAGGTTGAAATTTCGGAAAAAGAATAGAAAAATTTTAACGTTCTCTCACATCGTTCCAAAGGAATGTGGCAGGCATTGCAAACCAAAAGGGTAATAATTCAACCTCTTTATTTTTGGACGCTGATTTTCGCAGATACATGCAGATATACTTGTTAAGGTTTAGTTAGTTGGTTTGTTTGTAACATGACTTTTGGGGTCATGTCATGCCAGCGAAACGAAGTGGAGCGAAGCAATCTCATGGTTAACAGAATGTTATGAGATTGCTTCGTCGTTCGTTCCTCACTCCTCGCAATGACAAGCATTAATCCGGCAGGATTCATGAATAACGGACTGTGGTTATTTTCCTTAAAAAACACTCCGTTCTTCTTTAGACGATTTTTCCCTTTAGTTTTTGCCATAGCCCTTTGCCGACCATTTGATCCGCCACCTTGAGTATTTTTTGAATAACTTCCAGCACATCCTCATCGCCAACCCAATGTTTTCTGACCACTTCAGGATTCGTATTATTTACCAGACTATTCAGGACATAAGCAGTGAGCGCGATATCATCCGCATAAGCAGCGGGTCCAAGAAAGGCTTCGGGAATCAGGTCGATGGGCGAGATAAAATAGGCAATGGCGCCAAGCAGTTTGAGTTTCTCTTTTTTCGGCACATCCGGGTCTGTGGAAAGTTTCCACATGAGATAAAATAAATCCGGCGCCCATAGCAAATATTTTGACCATTTGTTGCTGGAACCTTCCGAACCTTCCAGCCATTTTTTCATCTTTGTTCGGAGTTTCAAATAATATTTTTCTTCACGTTCGCTCATAAGACAAATCATTACTCCATCAAAGTTGTATCATTTTCAAAATCCCACATTAGTTTTCATTCGATTCATATCTTCCCATATTCAAATAATAAATCAAACTTTTTTCAGAGCTTTCCTGCCGGATGAAAAAACCGCCATATTTCTTCTGCTAATTTTTTATTGATTCCCTCTCCTTCTGCGAGTTCCTCGACCGAAGCGGATTTTATCTTTTTTATGGAACCGAATTTTTTCAACAATGCATCTCGAGCATCAGCCCATCATCGCCCTTGCCAAACGTCTTGACGAAGTTTTCGTCCCGGGTCATGCCGAACCCCAGAACATTCGTCGTGATTCCCCCG
>JAADGR010000381.1 GCA_013152225.1 Calditrichota bacterium | reverse complement strand
ACGACAAACATGGCCAACTGGTTGCAGCGGGTGCCCATCGTCATCGGTGCTGTTCCTTGCGGCTTGAAATTCTTTTTTGTTACATTGTGAAAAGCTCCGGGGGTAAAATCCATTGGCCCGGCGAGCATGCGTGTAAAAGGAATGGTCACTGTGTGTTCCGGGGTAATGCGATCACTCCATTTTGCATACTCCATTCCCATTACTCCCTCACGGGTGATGAGGTTCGGCCAGGTGCGCCGCATACCGGTTGGTTTATACGCGCCATGAAAATCTACCAGGAGATGATGCGCCGCAGCATTGCTGACGATCTCGTGATAAATATTCACCATTTCCTGATCATCACGATCCATGTAATCTATTTTCACACCCTTGACACCCCATTTCTCATACAACGGAAAAGCCTTGTCCATTTGCTTTCGAACGTTCTTCCAGTTTAGCCAGAGAATAACGCCAATGTTGTGCTTCGCAGCGTAATCAATGATCCCCGGCAAATCCACTTCAGGAATAGTTGTGGTAATATCGGCAACCACATCTTTATGATCGCCGTACCATTTAGCATCGATGAGCAGATATTGCAAATGTGCTTCGGCAGCAAAATCAACATAGTGTTCCATCGTCGCGGTATTCATGCCGCCTTCAAAATTCACACCGGTTACCATACGACCGGACCACCACGGCCAGGCAACTTTGCCCGGCTTGATCCACGAAGGATCCTCGATAGCACAGGGTTCGTTGAGATTAAGAACAATATTGGATTCGATCAGGTCGCCGGGTTTTTCACCGATCATGACCACGCGCCAAGGTGAAACATGCGGCGTAGAGCCTTTGACACACACGCCGTTTCCATTGGGCAAGGGCGAAAGTTTGGAGACGAGCATATTGCCGCTGCTTCCGCCAAGGTACATGCCGGCATAGTCGGTGAGATTTGCTTCCGTAATCGCAAGCGTGAGACTATCATTAACACTGATCGTAAGCGGCAGCCCAACGACAGCATCGGCAGCTAAATCGTTCAGATGAGTTTGATCGAACTCTTTTTCATAATTGGAAGTGAAAGAACCCAGTTGCAGCGCCCAGCAGGTATAATTTCCTGAAAAATTAAAAGAACTCTTTTCGGCAAGAATGGCAAAATCCTGAAGCGGCTTTTGCTTTGGAATGATGTAACGAAAAGCAGCACCATTATTGTATGCACGAAAAACAAGATCGAGCTTTCGTTTGGGTGCCTTCATTTCCTGCAAAGAAACCGTCATTTCATTACAATAATTTCTCGCCTCTTTAGATTTGCCGACAACAAGTTTGTAAGTCTCATCAATGGCATTTCTTTTTACACCGGTTATTTTCAATCCCGCGGACAAGAGGCCGCCCTGTTTAAATTCAATCCCCAGCGGTGACTCGGCGATAATCGAATTGCCATTAAACTTGACAGAGTAAACCGGCGCTTGCTCCTCGCTCAAGTTGAAAGTGATCTGCACTTTTTGATCTGGCGATGCAATTTCCAACGGTGCTTTGAATGTCCGGCAGGACAGAAAGACGGCCAAAATAAGGCTTAAAGCGAGCAGGCTTTTTTTTCTCATTGCTCCCTCCTTTTGTTTAATAAACTACAGTAACAACATTTTGAGTAAGCAATATAATAATTATAACAATTCTTGCAAATACTAAAAAACGCTGCCCTAGTATTAAAAATATGTTTGGAAATTTGAGCTATTACTTGCAAAAAAAGTTCATGTCGAATTGCAACATTCGTCGCAGATTTCATATAATTGATGATCGCCAAGACATGTTTTGTAAATGGGAGAATTCTTTATGCGTTTTATTATTTGCTTGCATTTCTTTCACTCTTTTAGCAAATTAGAGTAATGCTCAAGTAGCAATTTCTTTTTGTATATGCTTTCAACGGAGGTTTTTAAAATGGCAAGAGGAGAAAAATTAAGCCGGGTACAAAAAAGAAAAAGCTCAGGGATGCTGAAAAAAGCCTCAAAGCTCTGGGAAATGCTATCAAGGAAGCGGCAGCAGCTAACATTGGCATCATTGCCATGAAGACCCAGGCCTGCGGCTATAAGGATGATAGAATAAAAAACTTGAATCCCTACCAGGCTGCATTTACGGCCAGGTTATCGACAACCAACTCTGCCGATTATGTAGTGCCTGTGAAGGCCAATGCCCGCGCGGTGTTGCCCTCTTTGCGTAACTAATAAATAAGGACGAAAAATGAGAAATCTATTTGGGGTAATTTTGGCCTCTTTTTTGTTGGCAACTGTGATAAACTCCCCGGCGGCCAAAGTCCAAACATTTTTGCCTCAGCCTGATTTCGAACCAGGCTGGAAATGGGATTTTGAGCCGGAGATTTATACGGCTGAAAACCTGTATGAATACATTGACGGCGAAGCTGAACTATACAATGATTATTACTTTGTTGAGATGGCCACCGCCTCTTATGCGCTCAAAACCGATGAAAGCGTGACCTTTACTATTGACGTTTATGACATGGGAACGCCCCTGAATGCTTTTGGAATTTACAGCAGTTATCGCCGGCCGGAACTTTCTTTTGCAAACATCGGCGAAGAAGCGATCGTCTCTGATTTGAACATTCGTTTTTATAAAGACAAGTATTTTGTACAACTGAATGCCGGGTCGACAAATCCGCGCGTAAAAACGACAATTCACAATCTTGCCCTGAAATTAGCTGCTGCTTTCCCAAATACGCCGCGGCCAAAAGAGCTTTCATTGCTGCCATCCCAAAATCAGATGCCTCATTCTCTAAAGTATATCACTAAAGACTTTATGGGACAATCTTCTTTTGGCCCGGTCGTTCAGGCAAGTTATAAAAGCGGGTTTTCGGCTTTTATCGTGATAAACAAATCAGAAAAGGAATCGAGGGTAGCTCTGAAAACATTCAGGGAAAGTATCGCCAAACGGGGAGAAATAACAATTTCATCGGAAAGCATTTCAAAACGGTTCAGCGCCAAAACTCCTTACCAGGGAAAGATGGTGGCAGAGGGATTCAAAAATTATATCCTCGGAGTTTCAGGGTACAAAGATCAACAAAAAGCGGATGAATTGCTGAAAAAGATCAAAGCGCGTCTGTAAGAAAAAAATGTTATCCCCGCATATTTTAAGGAGGAACCCATTTAAGATCTCAAAGTTTTGCTTTTTCAAAAGATCGCTTAATTATCAGTGATAATGGCTGAAGGGCACAAATCATTCAACGGGCACTCGATGCATTTCGGTTTTTGCGCTTTGCAAATTGTCCGCCCCAGACGGAGGAAATTGTTATGTAAAGAATAAGATTTTCCATCCGGCACCAAAGCCTGCATGTGGTAGTGGGTCTTTTCTGCGGAGGCCTTCTCCCCGACCAATCCCAGGCGGCGGCAAATACGGTGCACATGAGTATCGACCGGAAACACATCCACGCCACAGGTGAACATTAAAACCACGCTGATCGTTTTAATGCCGACACCCTTTAGTTTGAGAAACGTCTCAGTCACTTGATCCGGATCCATATCGCATAGAAATCCGAGATCGAAAGTATCATAAGTATCATAAACCCATCGCAGGATGTCTTTGATCCGTGCCCCCTTTTGGTTGGCCAGTCCGGCCGGGCGGATAGCATCTGCAATTTCTTCTGCCGGCGCGTTCATAACACTTTTCCATTCAGGAAATCGTTCTTTCAAACGCGCATAAGCAACATCTCGATTGCGGTCATTTGTGCTCTGCGAAAGCACAGTGAGAATCAGGCTTCCCAAGGGCTTGCCTCTGCCCTTCCATTTGGGAATGCCAAATACTTTTTCCAGTCTATCTGTAATTGTAGAAACTATTATTATGGAGTCCAAAGTGTCCCAAAAATTTAGCACAAAAAATATTGCCATTGCCGGAATAATCGGTGCGCTGTACGCCGCTTTAACCATCATCCTGGCCCCCTTTAGCTATGGCCCGGTGCAAGTCCGATTAGCCGAAGCCCTCACTGTTCTGCCTTACATTTTTCCTCCTGCCATTCCCGGACTGTATTTTGGATGCATGGCAGCAAATATATTCGGCGGCTTTGGGCCGATTGATATTTTTGGCGGCAGTTTATTAACCCTTATTGCAGCACTCCTCACATATTGGCTGCGCCGTTATAACAAACCCTGGTTGGCACCTCTTCCGCCTGTTCTCGTTAATGCTTTCGGAGTAAGCCTTTACCTGCATGTTCTGTCTGGCCTTCCTTACTGGATGACAGTCACCTACATCGCTATTGGTGAGTTTGTGGCCTGCTATGTCTTTGGGTTGATACTTTTGTATGCGTTGCAAAAGAAAAACATTCATCTTTGATTGTACGATGAAATGTACGTTTTCCTGGAACTAAATTCAAGCAAAAGTACAACACCATCCAATTACAATATTGATATTCGCGCAGCAATTACATCAAAAATATATTATATTGCACAAACAGAAAAAGCTATTCACGCATATTGAGCATCCACAGTTCGAAATTCAACAATAACAAGAAGTCATCCTGATGGTTATTTTTTCATATTTAATTACTTTCTTTTCAGTGCCCGCAAAAATCATTTTTTTACGTATTAATACATATCAATGAGACAAAGTTGCCCCAGAGATCAAAAAAAATTAGATTTTTCAAAAATAAATGTTGCTTTTAAGGGACAAATTCATTATATTATTTCAGTTCTTTAAAACGGATATGGTTCTCTCCAACGACAGGTTCCACATCATAATATCCTCGTAGTTATTCCGCATCATTTTGGCTGGGCTGTGTGGAAGGGATTGACGGGAAACAGTTCTAATCCTTCCTATTTATTATTGAAAAATTTAAAGTTCAAGAATGCGCATAGATGAATTAAAGGCGAGTTCGTGAATGGTTCGTGATGACGAAAAAACTTTAATAATCGATAAATCGTATATTATTCAAAGAATATTAGGTAATAAACTTGCCGAAGAATGTGCCAGCGTTCCATCACTTAAGCTCGAAGGTAAAATATGTTATAAAATATTTTTCAATTTAGATTCACCATGCCCCAACTGCCCCGCAAAAAAAGCAATTCAAAGTAACTCGCGGGCGGAAAGCACAATCGCCATGCAGTCACCCTCGATCTCACGAAAAGCAAATGCAACGCCCATTCATTCTTCCGACTCCGAAGCAACGGAACTTGCAGTCAATTGTCTTGATAATATTCCTCTTTTTATTCAAGCGTCCCGGAAAACAGACAATAGTAGTTTATCGCAAACATTTTCTTCTCCGGAAGCACCTCGTCAGAATGAAGCGCTATCCATCGAAGCGGAAAAATTTGAAGCAATGGGGCGATTGGTTGGAAAAATAGTACATGACATAAACAACCATCTCATGGTTATTTTAAATCATCTCGACCTTATGCGCAGAAAAATCTCCTCCAATGGTGACGAAACGTTTGAATGCGGCGAAAAAGATATAGACTTTCTGGTTAAACAGGCAAATGGGATCAGCACGTTTTTAGACGAAATGTGCTTTTTTCAGGACGATTCACAAATTGAAATGGCTCCGGCAAATTTAAATGAAATTCTTACTAATGCGATCACTGTAGCAAAAATTCAATTTTCCAGGCGAGCAAAAAACATCGATTTTGTTTCGACGGATAAATTACCGGACATTAAATGTTCCGAATCAAAACTTCAATACGCTTTTTTGCAGGTCATTTTAAACGCTTTGGAAGCGATAGATGACCATGGACATGTCCGCGTTACATTGAAATACAACAATGAAAATAACGGATATTTTTTGATAACTGTCAGGGACACGGGACCTGGAATTCCGGCGGAAGAAATTTCCAAAGTCATTGAACCCTTTTATACAACAAGCAAGGGGAAGGACAAGTCGGGACTGGGACTTTCGATTGCGTACAGTACAGTTCTAAATCACAATGGAACTTTGCAAATTAAAAGTGAGACCGCTGGCGGTACAATTGTAAGGATCCAACTTCCGAGGGCATAATTAAAAGCATTATTTGAAATGAATGCCACAGAAAAAATAAAAGTGAACGCAGAGGCGCAGAAATTTGTGCTTGATAAGGACCTTAAAATCCTTGATTACAAAGGCACTTTTTTATCTGATAGAGGCTATTTCCAGGAATTCAAAAAAGGAGATTATTTTTACAATGTAGTGCCCAAGTTTTGGAGCAAAAAATTTACTCTGATTTGTCGCAGGGTTCTTAACGAGGGCAAAACATTTAAAAAAGTTATATCTCCTCATTCGCACTCAAAGCACTCTATAACATTTTTAATAACAATTGAACCCCTGGTTAATAATGGAAGAATAACCGGAGTGGTTTTTGGCGGACGTAATTTTACCGAGAATTCGCGCCTGGCTCTTCAGCATGAACTACATGAAAAAATGTCCATTATGTCAGTCCTTGCAGCTCAAATCGCGGACAGATTAAACAATCCTCTCGCTTCGGTGCTGAATCGGATCGGAACATTGCTTGCTGATGGATTTGTAAGCATTGATTTTTCAAATCTTAAAGGTGAATTGCAATCGATGCAGGATCAGCTCTATTCGATGTCTCTGATAACAAATGCTATGCAATCGTTCAGCCAGGAACCACAAGGTAACTTTGTCAAGTTGCAGCTTAATGACATCATTGCGAAATCTATTGAACTAAGCAAAATGTTGCAGCTTCAACATAACATTAATTATTGGATTATTCTGGATGAAGAATTGCCGACAATTCTCGGAAGTGAAATAACGTTGGAACAAGCATTCGTCAACATCATCCGTAATGGCCTGGAAGCAATGCCAAATGGTGGTGTTCTCAAAATATCATCCGCAGTTGATAAAGTTTCTTCAAAATATTTAAAAATCGTTATTCGTGATAATGGGACAGGAATTGATAATAAAGTTCTTAAACGAATTTATGATCCGTTTTTTACGACAAAAAGTGATGGACATCCGGGATTGGGACTCTCGATAAGCTATGGCATCATTGCAAATCATCATGGTAGCATTGAAATAAACAGTAAGGTAAATAAAGGAACCAAAGTAACAGTACTTTTGCCAAGAGCAGATGTCTAAGTTCATCGTGGTGTTAGGAAGGGTGGTGTGTTATGGAAAAAGGAAAGCGGAACAACAATGACGGCAAGATTCTGGTCATTGATGATCAATTAACAGTGCTGGAATCTATCGTTAACCTTCTCAAAAGTTCACATTATAGCTGTCTGACAGCTCATAATAAAGCAGAGGGTTTAAAGGTCTTCAAGGAGAAAAAACCCCTTGTCGTTCTGACAGATCTCAAGATGGAAACACCGTTAGCAGGAATCGAATTTTTACAAGAAGCCCGGCAGATAGATCCGGATGCAGTCATTTTGCTGTATACCGCTTATGGAACGGTGCCAGTCGCGGTAGAGGCTTTTAAAAAGGGCGCATTTGATTTCATCCAAAAAGTTCAAATCAGCCATGATATTTTGCTCCCCATTGAACGGGCATTTAAATATGCCCGAATGCAGCAAGAAAACGAGTATCTTCGCGGTAAAGTCAATATTGCGGACGATGGTGGATTTTACGGAGCCGTCGGCACCAGTCCGCCAATTTGTGATGTGTTCGAAAAGGCCAAGCGCGTGGCCCGGACCATTACAAATGTTTTCATTACCGGAGAAACGGGAACAGGTAAAGATGTTATTGCCAGAGGCATTCATTATTACAGCCAGAGGAAAGACGAGAGTTTCGTTCCTGTCCTGGTCAGCGCGCTTCCCGAGCATTTGCTGGAAAGGGAATTATTTGGTCATGTAAAAGGTACTTTTACCGGGGCAAATGCAGACAAACAGGGACTGTTCGAAGCTGCAGACAGGGGAACAATTTTTCTGGATGAAATCGCCGAAGTAAGCCTGGAAATGCAGCACAAACTTTTGCGCGTTCTAAATGATCGCAGGGTTCGACGTCTCGGTAGTGTAAAAGAACGCGAAGTGGATGTACGCATTATCAGCGCTACAAATAAAGACCCGGAAGAAATGGTTAAATCAGGCATGATGCGTGAAGATCTTTATTTCCGCCTCAATGTGATTCGCTTGCATGTTCCTCCATTGCGGGAGAGGAAAGAAGACATTCCCGTTTTGGCCTATCATTTCCTGAAAAAGTCCAATAGCCGCGGCCTCATTAAAATTGATAAATTTTCAAATGAGACATTATTAATATTGCAGCAATATCCGTGGCCGGGCAATGTCAGAGAACTTGAAAGTGTAATCGAGCATATTATTGCTCTCTCGAATAGTCCGATTGTTCGTCCGGAAGATTTGCCCGAAAGATTACGGCCAACATCAAAAAGAGTCTTTGTCGACACGAACGCGGAATTGGATTTCAAAACATCTAAAGAAAGATTATTGCAAACGTGGGAAAAACAATATATCGAAACACTATTGGAAAAGTATGACAACAATGTTACAAAAGTCGCGGATGCCGCAGGACTCAACCGAAAAACGATTTATCGGTTGATCGATAATCGTGGAATCGAATTCCGCAAGATGAAAATAGACAATTAATAAATACCGAATAAAGCTCTGCCAACTCTTTGACAGGGCTTTTCTTTTTTAAGGAATTTGCTCCCACCCCTTTATTCCATCTCTAAACCAATGACCGTGTTTTGTCTCATCAAGTGGCTTACAAGCAACAAAATCCTCGTAGATTCCAATTTCCATCTCTTGCATCACAACACAGACCACTAGTTAACCTTATTAAAATCAATTGCAAAAACAAATCGCAATTTTCGACCTCAATGGCATGAATGTTGTAAAATCCAAGACGAGTCAAAAAAGCATGGCAATCAGTGGAACCAACAACAAAAAGGTGCAAACAAAATGATACAGCAATCAAATTCAGAGACGAAATCGACGAAAAAAATAGTAATTGGGACCCTCGACTCACGGACGGTAGAAGCGCTCAAAAATAAATTGGGTAAAGGAAATTACAAAATCTATGTAGTTCAGAGAGGCATTGACGTACTCGTTAAAATCCTGGATCACGATATCGATTTGCTGATCATGGATATCGATTTGGCAGGCATTATGGGAGTGGAAGTTCTGCCGGTCGTTAAAAAATTACGTCCCCGCCTGCCGGTCATTCTCATCACAGACGATTTCAATCATCGAATTCGCAAAGTAGCAGCAGAATTAGGGATAAACTACCAGGCTTTCAAGCCCATCTCTACTTCTGAAACAGACGCAATTGTATCGGCAACAGAAACAATTATTGAACGGAATTTGGCTCCGGCCCCAGTGTTTTAATGAAAAAAAAGCTACCAGCCGACTCGCCCAAGTCATCAAAACTGGTAGCTTTGGCCACGCAAGAGATAAACAGAGTTGAAATAACTCCAATGCGGGCATTACTATCAATATAATTATTTGTTTTCCATTTGTCAACTATAAAGTTAATTCAATGAAACTTTTTTCGATTAATACGCAAAATTTTACTTTCGTTCCATTTGTGGGACATTCAGGAAACACGGTGTGGTGTGCGATACCTAAAGGCCACTATAATTTAACAATAAATTATTTACTAAAAAAATTATTTCAGCACACTGAAATCTTAAAGTAAGAGCTTTTAAAACAAAGCCTTATGACTTGAATAATCTCTAATAAATCATTAATACACTTGTCAATCTAATTTTGGCACAGAAGATGCAAAAGGGATAAATGAAATTCCCCGAAGACTGCAGATATTACGGAGACGCGAATGGTACAGGTGATTACAGGACACGGATAAACGAAAGGTGGTTGCAGTTTTCGGGATTTTTTTGTCCTGAAATAAATATAATTTAGCAATGTGAAGAACTGCTGTCAATGTGACTCGCCCAGTCATCAAACATGATAGCAGAGGCCATGGAAGAAAGAACAGAGAGGTATGCTGCAATTGGCGGGCATTTTTCATTTGATGATCCCCACCGCCGTCTGGCAAACCCTGCTGATCTTTCATAATATTTTCCAAACAATTTTAGTACGACTTTTCTTATCAGGGAACCTGCTCGGTCGAAGCAATCTTTGACACGATCGATGGTTCATGCGCAACAACAGAATTTACTACTCATGGTTCCCTCACACATCTGTCGGGGGCCTGATTCGTCAGGTTCCCGACAGAGACTTTTTCGTGAGAAAAAAGTAAGGAAATACGAATAGCACCACGTGGAAAAATAATGAGTACACTCAAAATAGCAAGAGAGGTGAAGCAGATGACTACTACTATTAAGACAAGCAACTTTCGAGCGACATTAAAACAACGAATGGGAATGGCTTCGAAAGTGACAGCAATTCTCCCCCTGCTTTTTCTGGTTTTTATAACCGTGCCGTTTGCTTATTCCGGTTCATTAATCGCTACTTGGGATGCAAACACCGAATCCGATCTGGCAGGTTACAAACTTTACTATGGGGCGGAATCAAGCAATTATACAAAAACAATCGACGTGGGTGACACAACAGCTTATCAGGTAAACAACCTGACCGTTGGCAAAACTTATTTTTTCGTTGTTACTGCTTATGATTCATCGGGAAATGAAAGCGCGCCATCCACAGAAGTCAGTGCGATTGTACGGACTCCCAGACTACACGCGGTTTTCACCGGCACCAGCATTCGCTTAAATTGGGCTTCTATCCAGAGTGCCGATGCGTATGAACTTTACCGCAGCAGCAATCCATTTTTCACCCCCTCGTCTCCAATTGAACGGCTGGAAGGTACCACAACTTTTACTGATACGGACTATCCGACAAAACCCGATAGCGGAAGGTATTATATCCTCAAAGCACTGAGCGGCGGATCCGTTCTCCACGAATATAATAAAGTCGGCGTCTTCAACATTGGCCTGAACAAATCCGCCAACCTGGTTTCTTTGCCGCTGATCCCGGATGATTCTACTCTTACAAGCGTCATCGGAACACAGTTAACAGGGAGCACACAAAGCGCATTATCGGACAAAATATACGTCTGGAATGGCGAAGGATATGAAGCTGCCTGGCTATTCGAAGGTGGCTCCGGCTCACTTGAAGGGAAATGGGTCAATATGCGGGGAACTGCAGAGTCGACCTCTTTGATCCGACCCGATGAATCCTTTTGGATTGTTCTGCAAAGTACGAGCACAGATACAATTCTCCGAGTGGCAGGTACTGTGTGCGCTGATTCACAACGTGTGGTCACATTGGCCAAGGGTTACAGCTTTATCGGAACCTCCTTTCCCGTAGAAATGTCTCTGGATGCCAGCGAACTGGCCAAAGATGATGTTGTAACAGGCAGTAATATCAGTGCTCTGGCAGACCAAATTATGGCCTGGAAAAATAATACTTTTGAAAAAGCATGGCTTTACGAGGACGGGAACTCTGAAATGAGCGGAAAATGGCTGGAAATGAGCGGGGTCAGTGTTTCGTCCATGAGTTTTCTTCCCGGTCAAGGCTATATTTTGTGGATGCAAAACGATAATCCGAATAATGAATGGAGTTATCCCAACCCCAATTCAAATAATTAGCGGATGCGGATAAAACAGTTTGGTGAGGAGGAAAAAATGAAAATTCAAAAAGTTACTCAAATATTGCTGGTGATGGCCGTGATCATCATGTCAGGCTCACCTGCATACGCTCAACTCGTTCCTACACAATTTATTGCCTACTCGAGTTCCGGCGTCCTTGACCTGGGTGGTCAGGAATACTTGAAAGGCAATCCGTCGAGCGGCGATCTTGTTCAAATCATCTGGGTCGGTCCGAATGGCATGATAGACCCGGCAGATTCTCTCGGCCACACAACGGTGGACGATTCCCTTCTTGGGACATCCCACATTGGCTATGGGATTCCAAACGAGTCCGATTGGGATTCCGGTAAATTCTCTGCCTATTTTTCAAACGCTCTGTTGTTTGTCCCCGGGACAAAAGTTTTCGTCCGCGCCTGGAATGACTCGGTTGTGAACGGACAGAGTGTGGCCTATTATGGTGATTCCGACCTTTATGAAATAAAGAACTCGGACAGCGAAGTAGCAGATTTTGGCACATGGACTGTAAAAGAACTGGGTTCCTTATCAGTCGAGATGACGGCATTCAGTATTACTGCCCGACCGGGACATGTTATCCTCACATGGACGACCCAATCAGAAACACAAAACCTGGGTTTTCATGTTTTCAAAAGTCTGACGGAAAAAGGCGAAAAAAAACAAGTCACTACAAAAATGATCCCGGGTGCGGGAAATTCCGAATCAAAGCACTCTTATCAATGGGAAGACCCCGATGTGCAGGAAAATATAACCTACTTTTACTGGGTTGCCGACGTTTCGGAAAACGGCATGATGCAATTCCATGGGCCGAAAAAAGTAGAGACAATGGCAGCGCCCAAGTTTTATAACCTTGAGCAAAACTATCCCAATCCCTTCAACCCATCGACGACCATTCGTTATGTATTGAAAGACGAAGGCCACGTGACGCTGCTTATTTATAATATACGCGGGCAGCTTGTACGTCAATTGGTGAATACCAGTAAATTTGCCGGCGAATACTCGGCTGTTTGGGATGGACGCGACGATTTCGGTCAGGTCGTAACGACCGGAACATATCTCTATTCGATAGATGTGAATGATTTCAAGTACACGCGCAAAATGGCGTTTATGAAGTAATCGCCATGCCGATTTCATGGCACACGCGCCATTGGGAATATTGCCCTGAGAGCTGTGCCTATTTTTTAAACTTTTTTAGTAAAAAATTAATTAAGTGTGTGAGGGATGAGATGAAGAAACGAAACAGTAAATGGATTTTGAGCCTTATGACTCTGCCACTCATAGTGACGATGGCCTGCTCGGTCCAACCGTATTCCGGAGAAAGCGAGGCCGGGAGCAGCAAAGCCATTGTTCAACTCGATCACAATGCGAACAACGATATTGTCGAGACATCCGATTATGTGCTCGGCTACGGCGATGTGATTGAAGTAAAGTTTTTTAATAACGAACAATATAACGAAACCGTAGCCATTCGGCCGGATGGAAAAATCTCATTGCAAAGAGTCGGAGACATTCTGGTTTTGGGAATGACCACGATGCAGTTAAACAAAATCGTAACCGACGCCTACAGTGAAATTTTGATCAATCCGCAAGTTACGGTTATTGTAAGAGAGTTCGGCGGCCAGGAGTTTTACGTCATGGGTGAAGTCGCAAAACCGGGAAAATATCCCATCTCAAAAGGTATGACCATCTTACGCGCACTTGCAACGGCTGGAGGAGTAAAAACTTCGGCAAAATTAAGCAGTATTATTTTGCTGAGAGAGGACAACCAGCATAGAGCTGAAGCGACTCGCATCAATCTGGATTTAGCATCTCTGAGAAAGCAGCCCGGACAAGACCTCCCTCTCAAACCTTTTGATGTGGTGTATGTCCCGCGAACTTTTATTGCGGATGTCAATAACTTTATTTCGCAATACTATGACATACTCCTGCCGCCGCTCGATATTTGGACAAGATATATGATCTGGAATCACAGGTATTGATCCCGGCAAAGCAATTGAATGAAAGGGAAGCAAATTAAAATTTATCCTGAGGGAGAAAGTCATGATCGAGTACAACAAATTTGACAGTCCGATGTCACCTCAAAGTTTTTTGGGAATTGTTTTCAAACGGCGCAAAGTAATACTCATTCTTTTCACCGTTATTGTGGCAAGCATAGTTGCGGCAGCGTTTATCATGCCGCCGGTTTTTCGCTCGACGGCTAAAGTGATGGTGAAATACCAGGAGAATGCCGACAAGTCTTTTCTGCTGGGCAATTACCAACAAAACACTAAAGTGCCATACGACCAACTTGCATCTGAATTGCTCATTTTTAAGATGCGCAGTATCCTCGAGCCCGTTGTTTCCGATTTAAAGATGGATCAGCCGAAAAAGGGTGAGCAGATCAAAGACGTTGCCGAGGCAGCAAAGATGCATGACAAAGCCGTTGAGAAACTCGCCAGACAGGTCGACGTGGAACGTGAAAAAGACACAAATGTATTCTCCGTCTCATTCGATGATACGGATCCAAATTTTGCGGCCAAGGTGGTCGAAAAGATCGTTACGGAATACATCACGCAAAGGCCATCAATTGACCGGGACGACAGGGCATACGATTTTTTCGACAAGCAAATCCAAATGATCGAAAAACGGATCAATGAACTTGAACAAAAAGGAATGATATACAAACGCCAGCAAAAAATTCTTTTACCGGATAAACAGACGGAAATACTTTTTTCCTCAGTCGCCGATTTTGATAAAGAATTGACCAAAGTCCGCGCGGAGCGGATATCCAAAGAAGCCAGGCTAAAAATCATCAAAGAACAAATCAAAAAGAATGACGGCCTTTTCATACCGACGACAGAGACCACCGAAGGAATGGGCAGCAAACAGGATTACCTGAATCTTTTGAAAAAGACGCTATTCGACCTTGACTTGAAGAAGAATGCCCTGGCAAAAAAGTACACACCAAAACATCCCGAATTGGCAAGTGTGCTGGATGATATTCGCGAGACCAAGCAGAAACTAAGATCGGAAATACAGGACATCATAAGAGTCGAAGATATCAAAATCAAGGCGCTCAAAGCTTCAGAAGATGCGCTGGCCCAAAGCATGGGACAAGTTGTTGGTTCGATCTCTAATCTTTCCAAACAAAGTTACGAGTTGGACAAATTGACCATCGGTATTAAGGATTTGAAACTTGTCCACTCGATGCTCGTGCGTCAGCGGGAAGAGGCGCGCATTTCAGCCAGCAGAAAAGAATATGCTGCTCAAGTACGCTTATTGGAACCGGCAATCGCATCTCACATCCCGGTAAAGCCAAACAGACCTTTGTACGCAGCTTTGGCAGTCTTGCTGGGACTTGTCGTTTCTTTTGGGACAGCTTTCTTTCTGGAGTATTTCGATCATTCGGTGAACACAATCGAGGATGCGCAAAATTGTCTTGGCTTGCCTATTCTGGCCGCCATTCCCGATTTCCACCCTGATTTTTATCGACGAATTGAAGCAAAAAGCCCCGGTTCGTTAAATTTAAAAAATATGAATTTTACAGACACGAATCAAGAAATCGAATCCTGATGTTCTTTTTAAAAATGGCAAAGCAACCAATCACTGATTCACAAAAGGAGGCCCCTCATGAAGAACGTGCTGAAAATTAAGAGATGGGAAGCTGGATTAAAGCAATACGAATTAGCTTTTTTACTCGGATGCAGTTCCACGTATCTTTCATTGGTAGAGAACAACCGTATCGAAGCAACAGCAGAATTTAAGAAAAAAGCCGCTGAGCTTTTCAATGTTTCTGTCGATGAAATTTTTATGGCTGCAAAATGGGAAGCAGTACATGCAGAACCTGTTTATTAAAGCATTTGCAATGAAACACTAAAATTAACGCGAGGTGAGTCGTATGTATTTAAAACATTTTAATTTTCGTGAAGAACCGTTCGGTACTTCACCGGATCCCAAGTTTCTCTATCGAAGCGGGATTCACCAGGAAGCATTGGAACGCCTCACAACGGCAGTATCCATGCGCAAAGGTATCAACGCTATCATCGGTGAACCGGGATTAGGAAAAAGCACCCTGGTCCGTACGATGCTGAGTGGTTTTCAAAAAAACGTCCATTTTGCCTGGGTTTTTAACACAACTTTGAATTCCCGCGAGCTTTTCAAGTATATTTGCCGCGATTTCGGTCTCAAACCCAAAGGCGATGATATGAGTGAACTCTTGATGGAATTGTACACCTTTCTGATCAAAGAGTTCGAAAAAGGCAAGATCAACGTGCTCATTATCGATGAAGCACAAAACCTGAAACCCGAAGTCCTGGAAGAGATTCGCCAGTTATCCAACCTGGAAACGGTGAACAAGAAACTGTTGCAAATCATTTTATCCGGCCAGCCACAATTGGACGCACATCTTAATCATCCGATGCTGCACCAGTTAAAGCAACGGATCAGCATGAAAGCGGTGCTATCCAGACTGGGCATGGAAGATACGGTAAAGTACATTCGTCATCGCCTGTGGGTTGCGGGCGCGCGGCGGGAAGATATTTTTACAGAAGCCGCCCTTTCGGCAATTCATGATGTCACCGATGGCGTACCCAGGTTGATTAACCAGGCGTGCGATAATGCTCTGCTGACAGCGGCAAGAAAAAAAATGAAACAAGTTGATTCTGTGCTCATTGCCGAACTCTTGCAAAAAGGCAACATTACCCCGGCAACAGGAAAAGAATTTCTTCCGCAAGAGGAAGAAAAAGACACCACGAAATTTTTCACTACAACCGATAGTCTGTCCAAAAAACGGAATGGAAACAACAAAAACATCGGTGCCGAAATTTTGGAAACGGAATTGGGATATTTTGATGGTGTTGATCTCGGCCAGTTGGCGATTAACTAAGCAGTTATTTCATCCTGAAAAAATGAGGTGCACATAATGAGTGTCGTCCATGATTTGCTCAATCATGTTGAGGAAAAAAAGATAATCGAAGCGTCACCGTGGGCGGCGGGCAACCGCCCTGCAAAACGAGGACTCTTTGTATTTGATTTACCAAATGAAATCCTCAACGATTTTTATGATCTGAAAGAATACGTACGCATTGCGAATTTACGCGGCCAAATGCGGGTTTTGTCTATGGCCAGTTCAGTAGCCGGAGAAGGCTCCTCGACCATAGCCACTTACCTGGCATTTCTAATGTCCGGCGGTGTTGCTCAAAAATTAGAAAAACCCGCAGATACTCCCCGGCCCGAGGAAATTCACGACGAGGAAGAAAAAAGAAAACCCGACGCCGACAAAATTTTTACAACGGAATTCACAACTTTGAGCAAGAAAAAAGCTAACGAGTCGCCGTCTGAAGAAGCGCAAGATAAAAAAGAGCAAAAGGCAGAACCAAGTGATATTTTGCTCGTCGACGCAAACTTTCATCAACCCGGGCTGCACCGTTTCTTTGGCCTGGAAGCCGAAGACGGACTTGCGGAAATTATTGAAGGAGAACTGGACTGGAAACAGTTTGCAAAACCTGTTCATGACAGCAATTTGCAAATCATCACTGCCGGTAGTCCGGATAGAAACCCGGCTGAATTGCTCAGTTCTGAGACTTTTCTGAATCTTGTTAATGAATGGCGTGATCATTTCCGCTATGTCATTTTCGATTCACCGCCGGTACTTTCTTATGTCGATGCCCTTAGTCTGGCAACTGTTGTTGATGGTGTCGTTCTCGTCGTGTGGGCAGGGCATACCCGCTGGGAAGTCGCACAAAATGCAAAGCGGAAATTATCCACAGCGCATTCAAACCTGTTGGGCGTCGCTTTAAACCGTCGCAGGATGGATATTCCCGATGGCTTGTACAAACGCCTGATGGATGAATAAATTCACGAGCAAAAATCATCATTTATCATTGAGGAACGGGTTGACAAATGATATCTGTTGCAAAAAATAAATCAATGATTCATAACTATTATTTGATTATCGGTCTTGTTGTAACCGGACTGATTGCTTCTATAGCTTCCTGGGCCATCTGGTCTCTGGAACTAAAATGGGCGGTTTTCAGCTTCATTGGATTACTATTTCCTTTCATACTGGCAATGGTCAGGGATACACGGCGATTCATCATGGGCTTGATGATCTTTGCCGTCCCTTTGAATGCTGACTATTACTTTGTTCTGCATCCCAGTCCGGGTGGTGCCAACGGAATCAACATCGGACTGACAGACATTCTACTTGTCATCCTGATTATACAGACGTTTTTATATGCCTCAAACTCCAAACAGACCGGAACGATCAAGTTTTTCCCGGCGATCACATTGCCAACACTTGCTATCATCGCCATCAGCATCTTTTCGCTGCTCCAGGCAAAAGATGTGCAATGGGGTCTGTTTGACATTATCAGTTTTACCAAAGCATTTTTGTTCTTTTTCTTTCTTGCAAACAATATCAAAAACAAAGATGATCTGACGCTTGTTCTCAAAGCTTTCTTTCTCGGATTGGTGATTCAGGCAGTGATTGTCGGTTTGCAATATTACAAAGGAACGAACCTGGGCCTGCTTGGACTGGGCGAGCCGTCGCAGATACTGGAATTCGAAATGAAAGCTGCCGATGTGGCCCGACCCGGCGGAACAATTGGTCATTGCAACCATTTGGCGCGCTATATTGGTTTTATTTTGCCGATATCCATCATTCTGGCGCTCGTTAGTGTATCTTCCAAAAGCATGAGCCGTTTGGCTGCCTTTGTTTCCATGGCAGGAATTCTCGCGCTTATTTACACACTGACGCGAAGCTCCTGGATAGGCCTGCTTCTGTCGATCGCGGTGATGATCCCTTTCATGTTCAAGTACAGATTGATGAGCCTGCGTACGATCGGCAAATTTGCGCTTGGCTCGATGGTGCTTTTAATTCTCCTTTCTGCCTATGGCAACGTGATCTGGGACCGTTTAATTTCTAACGACATGGGTTCGGCAAAAACCAGGTTGACGACAGCACAGGTCGCGCTGCACGTCATCGCAGATCACCCCATTCTCGGCGTAGGCATAAACAACTATGGCTCAATTCTCGAAAAATACTGGAGCAGTAAAGACAGCTTTACACGGATTGCAGCCGTACATAACACCTATCTTCTTTACGCAGCGGAGCTGGGACTGGTCGGATTTGGCGCCTATCTATGGCTTTTAACGGCGTTTTTTGTAAGAATAAAAAAAGCGATGAAAAGCAGATCAAAGTACTTGTCCGCCATTGCTGTTGGCGTAATGGGAAGCTTTGCCGGATATTTACTAACTGCTTTATCCGACAAAAGTTACAAAGAGAGTTTTTCATTGCTCATCGTTTTCTGGAGTCTTATGGCAATTATTGAGGCAATTATCCTCATTAACGAAAGGCAGGAACAGGTTGCCGTAGAATTGTTAACAAGTAAAAAATGGATGAAAACATTAAAAAATTTCGATATTCGTAAAAATTTTCCCATAGCGGAATTCTATAATTAATTCAAAAAAAGCATCAGAGTCAGCACAACAAGAAGGAAAAGCACACAATGACACCCTGGCAAACTGACTTTAGGCAAAGCGGAACAGCGACAAGTCAACGCGACTTGCGGAACAACCTACATCTTTCCAACAAAAGCAAATTATCTTCAACCGGTTCATTTCCCGAACCCAAGCGTTCCTCAGGCCGCTGGGCATTCAAAATAATAACTAATGCACAATACAATCTTTTTTTCAGAGTAACATTTTTATTCTATTTTCTTCTGGTTCATCCGTTCGTAACCATGCTTCTCAGGGCAGACTGCAAAAGAAAGCATCTAGATGGATTTGGGCTATTGGTCGTGGCAAACGAAAAGAGTGAAAACCTCGGAACGGATTTACTAACAGAGGAAATAGGATAAATGACAATACTAAAATCGATGGTTGCGAATACAGCAGCAAGGTCGGCAACTGAAATAGTAAACAGACTGGGAGCCGCAATATTCTGGATTTTTATTGCGCGATACCTAGGGCCTTCCGGTTTGGGATCATTGGCATTCGCTCTTTCTTTGTACAATCTGTTCAGCGCAATTTCAACGCTTGGACTGAATGCAGTGGTCATTCGTGATGTATCGCGCGATCATAGCAAAGCAGGACAGTATTTCGGCCACACGATGATTTTGGGATTCATATCGTCCATCGTCTTTGCCGGGTTGATGATTCTGACTGCGAAACTGATACACCCGGGCAAAGACACATTGTTCATTACAATCTTGCTGGCAATCGTTATTGTACCGACATCCGGCTTTATCTGGAGTCGCGCCATACTTTCCGCGGCAGAAAAGATGGGCTACATCGCCATCGCAAAATCAGCGGAAAACATATTCAAAGTAACGCTGGGTGTTTTCTTTCTCCTCAATGGCTACGGAATTCGCACTATCGCCCTGATCGTCGCGGCAAGTAAAATCGTTTCATTCGCTATTTGCTATTTTTATGCAAACACACAAGTCGTCCGGCCGCAGTGGAAAATACAGCACTCGCTGATAAAGTACTTTATCAGACAGGTACCGTCGTTCTCGATGATCGCTATTTTTAACGCCCTGTTTTGGGCATTGACAGTCATCCTTTTAACAAAACTAAAAGGAGAAACCGAAGCAGGACTTTACAGCGTAGCATTCAAATTTGTTGATATATGTATTTCTTTTGCCGCCGCCTATGGAGGAGCATTATTTCCGGTGAGTTCGAGAATTTTAAAAACGAATCCTGACATGTTTGAAAAATTGTTTAAAAAATCCATTAAATATATTTTAATTTTTACCATTGCAATTGCCACGGGAACGAATATTCTCGCTCCCAATTTGATACACTGGTTATTCGGCCCGGGCATGCACGATGCTATTCCCGTGCTACAGGTTTTGATTTGGCTTATCGTGCCGTTTTCATTCATCCCGGTTTTTGCATATTCTCTTATTAACAACCACTTGCAAAACAGGGACCTGACAGCAAATTTTCTTGCAACAGCCTCGGTGCTTTTATTTAACCTGATACTGATTCCACAGTTGCACGCGCTGGGCGCTGCCATAGCCACGCTTGCGGGATGTGTTGTCTTTTTCACAGTGGAATTTTACTGGGTGGAAAAAGAACTGTTGCGGCTAAAGTTCTCAGCAGAGATGTTGAAACCGATTTTTGGCGCAGCACTAATGTCTGTCGCAGTTATAACGCTCAAAAACATTCACCCTGTCCTGGCAGTGCTGGCCGGGGGATCAATTTACATCGGCTTTTTATGGTTCTCACATACGATTACAACTCATGAGATTGCATTACTTAAACAACTCAGATCAAATTAGCATTAGAAAGATGGATAGAACATGAAAAAGCAACTCGACTTGAAACCTAAAATTTCAGTGATCATTCCATCACACAATCGACATCTTGTGTTGAGAGATGTTTTGCACGGACTCGAAAAACAAGACTGTTCGAAATATAGCTATGAAGTCATCGTTGTTGATGATGGATCGACAGATGAGACCGCAGAGTTTTTAAAACAGTTTTCCAGGCAAACGACAATGAATTTTCGTCCTGTCATCGGTAAATGCGGCTCTGCGAGCGCCTCGCGGAATTTGGGTATCAACCGTTCCAAAGGTGATTATATCCTCTTTCTGGATGCAGACACGATCCCTGAGGAAACGCTGATTCTCAGGCATTTGCAGCACCAGAACCATTTTGGAGACTCGAAAGTTTGTATTCTCGGGCAGGTGTCCATGGCACCCGAATTGAATCATGCTGATCAAGCCAGACTTTGGGAGACAGAATTTAACCTGGAGCAAGCGGAATTAATCGAGTTGGAGTGGTGGAAATATCGCACGGCCAATACGTCCATAAAAAAATCACTGCTCAAACGATTGGGTGGATTCAACACCAAATTACTGGCAGCAGAAGACACGGAATTAGCGTATCGGCTGTCACAAACGGGCGTTCGGTTTTATTATGACGAGTCTATTGTTGCGACACATTATCATCCCATCGACCTTGAGAATTATTTGCATAAAGCCTCGGTTTATGGGCAGGCGGTGGGACGTTGGTACCAGATGAATCCGGAACTGCGGCGGCACCTGGTGATGCGCTATGGCGTTTTCGCTGTCGAATTGCCGCTGGAATCTAAAGTCAAATATTTTATACGATCGCTCATTGTGAATCGTGCGACTTTACCGGTCATCGTTTTTCTTGGCAAACTTGTCCGCCGGGACTGGTTTATGGCATCGGATGTTCTTTACAAGTGTGCCTACAAATACAGAATTCGCCGCGCCTTCCGGCAATCAATGGCTGCGGCAACTAAATAATAAACCTTTTTAACGTGAACGAACTCTTAGACAAAGGTGAGATATGCGTGTATTAATGACAAACTGGTTGTATTATCCGGAATTTTGCGGCGGTGCCTTGCAAAGCCACAGGCTGGCGCGAAGGTTAATTAATTTGGGCGTAAATGTTGAAGTTTTATCCGGAACGGATAAATTGAATCTCGTCGGCTACGGTGAGGTAGACGGCGTGCCGGTCATAAGAGTATTGCGCAACAGGAGCACTTGGCGTCACAAAACAGCTTATGCCTGGGAAATTTTCCGTTACATTTACAAAAATCAAAAAAGATACGACATACTCCATGCACACGGTTTTCATGCGCCTGTCAATCTGGCGGCCAAAGCGACCGGCATCCCGCTGGTGCAAAAAATCACCAACCAGAATGTGGACGACCCCGTGTCGGTACGCGAAAGAAAATTCGGTTGGTTCGCCTCAAAAGTCTATAATTGGGCAAAAGTGATCGTCCCGACTTCACCGCTATTGGAAAAAACCTGCCAAACAGGTTTGGGTTCAAAGACGAGATACGAAAGATTATCGAACGGCGTTGATACGGAATTATTCAGTCCTGTACCGCCGGCAGAAAAAGCTCACATCCGAAACAGGCTGAAAATATCACATGATAAAATTGTGCTCTTAACGGTCGGGCTGGTAAGTTATCGTAAAGGCATCGACTCGCTCATCAAAGCTGTCTATACCTTGACCGAAACTCTGGATGAAGATCTTATGTTATGGGTGATCGGCCCGCAGCAATATGCAAAGGGTTTCGGTCAATATGATAAAGAAGTCGAATCCTTTGTGAAAAAAATAAAAAAAATGATTTCTTTTTACGGGCTTGAAGATATTGTGTATTTCGAACAAACACAAACTCATGTTCACGAATATATGCAAGCGGCTGATATTTACATCCACCCCAGCAGGCAGGAAGGACAGCCAAACGCCATCTTAGAGGCCATGTCAACCAGTTTGCCCACAGTTGCGAATATCATTCCCGGCATCACCGACGAAATCATTCAGACCGGGAAATACGGCTTTTTGGTGAACTGTGAGGATACGGAAAGGTTCGCCGCGGCACTCAAAATCATGATGCGCAATCCGGGTTTGCGTGAAAGGATGGGAAAAAACGCCAGTCTTGAAATACTCAATAACTATAACATTAATGACATTGCCATGAAATATCTGGCTTTATATGAAAGCCTGACAGTAAAGAAAAGAATTGCTTTCTCCAAACAACCAAGGAAATTGACACATCGTGCAAATGAGATGCAGTAAAATGGACAGCATGGATAGCGAAAAATTAAAAGAAAAAGGGCAGCGTTTCCAGATACAAACTTTTCTAGGTATTATCCGAAAAGAAAAGGCCCTGAAATCTTTGCGCAAAATTCTTGATCTCGGTTGTGGAAGCGGAGAAGAAGCTGCCCGGCTTGCGATATTAACCGGTGCCGCTGTTTATGGAATCGACATAAATAAAAAATTTGAAGAAAAATCAAAAGATCTGGCCACACTCGAAAACTATGACGGATCGCATTTGCCTTTTGCGGACAATACGTTTGATGCCATTTATTCTTTTCACGTATTGGAACATGTTAAAAATGTGCACCTCATTTTAAATGAAGCGCAAAGAGTTTTGAAGCAAAACGGCATTGCCTATTTTGGTGTGCCAAACCGCGAAAGATTTCTTGGATATATCGGCATGAGACACAAATCGTTCTATCAACAAATGCGACAAAACGCAATTGACTGGAAATATCGGCTGGCGGGACGTTTTGAAAATCGTTACGGAGCACATGCCGGCTTCAGAGAAGAAGAACTGGAGCAAATGCTCGGTAGATATTTCACCGATGTGAGACCCGTAAGTGATCTTTATTATAATGCAAAAGAGAATTATTTCAGCAGCATCTTTCGCTTTGCAAAAAAGCTTCGAGTTGAAAAAAAAATAATCCCTTCAGTTTACGTTTTGGCAATAAAATAAAAAGTCAATTCGGAAATGAGTGAAGCGGATACATAGAAAATTAGCGGTTTTAAGGAGAGAACATGCGGAATTCGGATTGGAAAAATATGACTATAGGATTCTTTGGTAACGGCGTTCGCCACAGAATCATAAAGCGAACGATCAGTCCTTATAGAAAATATAAAAAGCTTTTGGCCGAATCCCAATGGTGGTCTGAACAACACTTGCTGGATTATCAATTAGAGCATTTAAAGGCGACCATAAAATCTGCGTACAAGAATGTGCCCTATTATCGCGGTAAAATGCAGGTCTACGGCATAAAGCCGGATGATATAAAATCCATCGACTTTATTGTCAAATTGCCGATTCTGGAAAAAGAAGATGTGAGAAAAAATTATCGAGACATGCTTGCGGTAAATGCCTTTCCACCTATGTTGTACAAGTGTCAGACCAGCGGCTCCACCGGTAAACCACTTACACTTTATCGCGATCTTGACAATGTCGGTTTTGAACATGCTATGCTCATGCGCCAATGGCAATGGGCAAAACTCGGTCCGAATGACCGCTATGCCACTTTGAAAGGTGAAATGATTCCGCAAATCAGAACAAGGAACAACATCTTTTGGAATTTCAGTCCCATAGAAAACAAGCTGTACATGTCGTCATATCATTTATCCGAGCGGAACATCGACCGTTATGTTACGGCATTGAGAAAATACCATATTAAGGCAGTGGAAGGATATCCTTCATCCCTTTATGTGCTGGCCAAACTCATGCTGAATAAAAACATAAAAGTCCAGATGAAAAGTGCCCTGACGACATCGGAAACGCTGGTTGCAAAACAAAAGGCCGTTATCGAACAAGCCTTCCAGTGCCGGGTCTACGATTACTATGGCATGGCGGAACGCGTTGCCGCAATCCACACATGTGAACATGGCAGGCACCACCTGGTACCGGAATACAGCCTGGTCGAATTCAAAAGCTCGGATTCTCTCAGCAATGGCATTTACGAAGTCGTTGGCACAACATTCACCAACATGGCCATGCCGCTCATCCGTTACAGGGTGGGAGATGTCATCAAGCCGAGCAACGAGCAATGCCCGTGCGGAAGGAATTATCCCGTCATCGAAAAAATCGTTGGCCGCGCGGATGACTATATTATCACTCCAAGCGGAAAGCTGGTTGGCCGCCTGGATCATGTATTCAAGGGAGCCAATAATTTAATTGAGGCGCAAATTTTTCAACCGGATACTAAAAATGTTATTTTAAGAATCGTTCCCGATCAGTTTTTCAAGCAAAGTGATGCCGATTCAATTTTAAGCAAATTGCAAAAGCGGCTGGGAGAACCCATGCACCTTGAAATTGAACAACTCACTTTTATACCGCGCACTGAAAATGGTAAATTGAAATCTGTGATCTCCAATGTGCCCGGTATTTTAAACTAACTCGCTGACAGAAGGAGCTATAAAATGAATATAAGTGTTTTTGGTTTAGGATATGTGGGGTGTGTTTCAGCAGCTTGTTTTGCAGAAATGGGACACAAAGTGATCGGGGTGGATGTCAAATCGAGCAAAGTGAAAATGATCAACAAAGGCATTTCACCAATTGTCGAAAAAGATATCGATGTTCTCATCAAACGCCAGGTAGATGAAGGTAATTTGTCGGCAACACAAAACACAACAAAGGCTATTCGCGATTCGGATGTCATTTTTATCTGCGTGGGCACGCCGAGCAACAGCAACGGCAGTATCGATTTTTCTTATGTCGACCGGGTCTGCGGACAAATCGGACGGGCATTGAAATATAAAAAGAGTTACACTTCTGTGGTACTGCGAAGCACGGTATTGCCGGGCATTCCTGAAAAAATCGCCATTGCCCGGCTGGAAGAAAATTCCGGCAAAAAAGCGGGAAAAGATTTTGGATTTGCATTGAACCCGGAATTTCTCCGGGAAAGCACTTCGGTATATGATTTCTATCATCCTCCCAAAACAGTGATCGGCGAACTGGACGAGAAAACCGCCGATATTCTGGAAAAAATGTACCGCCCAATCGACGATAAAATTTTCCGCATCGGTATCGGTGAAGCATCGATGATCAAATACTCGGACAATGCATTTCATGCCATCAAAGTTGCGTTTGCAAACGAGATTGGGCGAATTTGCAAAGAGTATAATATCGACAGCCGTAAAGTGATGCAAGTTTTCACCAGTGATGTCAAACTTAACCTGTCACCCTATTATCTGAAACCTGGTTTTGCTTTCGGCGGATCCTGCCTGCCCAAAGACCTTCGTGCCATTACTCACGAAGCCAAACAAAAGGACATTGCTGTGCCGTTGCTTGATGCAGCCATGGAAAGCAATATGGAACACATCCATCATGCGCTGGATATGGTGCAGAAAAATGGCCGCAAGCGAATCGGTGTGCTCGGCCTGAGTTTTAAGGGGGGCACGGATGATCTTCGCGAAAGTCCGATCGTCAACATGGTGGAACAACTCATCGGCAAAGGATACAAAATCCGAATCTATGATAAAAATGTTTCCATGGCTCGTCTCATCGGCTCAAACAAAGACTATATCAAACGTTACATCCCGCACATTGCAAAACTGATGAGCGATTCGGTGCAGGATGTTCTCGATCATTCGGACGTGGTCATTGTTGGAAATCAAGCCAGGGAGCATGAAGCCATTTTGGGTGATCTGAAAAACGGCCACAAAATCATAGACCTGACCGGTCTTGATAATGCGAACAACGGGAATCTGAAAGAGGTGGATTATGAAGGGATATGCTGGTAAAGTTTTAATTATTGTGCAGAATCTGCCGGTGCCTTTTGACAGGCGTGTCTGGCTGGAAGCACAAACGCTGCGGGATCATGGATATAAAGTTTCCGTTATTAGCCCAAAATCAAAAGAGTTTACGGAGAGTTACGAACGCATCGATGACATTGCCGTTTATCGCTACAAAATGCCGGTTAATGCGCAAGGTGCACTGAGCTATTTTTTTGAATTTGCTTATGCCTGGCTGGCCACAGCATCACTGTCACTCAAAGTTCTGTTCCGCGAAGGCTTTGACATCATTCAGGCGTGCAATCCGCCGGACACATATTTTCTGCTCGCTCGTTTTTACAAACTGTTTGGTAAAAAGTTTGTATTCGATCATCACGATTTGTCGCCGGAAATGTTTGAGGCAAAATATGATAAAAAGGGCGGACTGCTGCACAAGATGCTCCTGCTGCTGGAAAAATGGACTTTGAAAACCGCGGACATTATTATCTCGACCAACGAGTCCTATAAAAATGTTGCCATGAGCAGGGGCGGAAGATCAGAGGAGGACATTTTTGTCGTTCGCACCGGACCGGATTTGCAGCGTCTTCGAATAATGCCGCCGGAAAACGCGTTGAAACGAGGCCGAAAGTACATGGTCGCCTACCTCGGAGAAATGTGCCCGCAGGATGGTGTTGATTATCTTCTCCGTTCTATCGACCATTTCATTAACAAAATCGGACGCAAAGATGTCCAGTTCACTCTGATCGGCGGCGGCCCGGCCATGGAGGACTTGGAAAAAATGAGTGACGAAATGGGCATGTCGGATCACGTTGCATTTACCGGGCGCATCCCGGATGAGGAACTGTGCCGCTATTTATCCACTGCCGACGTATGCGTCGATCCCGACCCATTTTCCGAATGGGCTGATCACTCGACAATGAATAAAATCCTTGAATATATGACGTTCGCCAAGCCTATTGTCTCGTTCGATCTGACGGAAGCAAAACACTCTGCGCAGCAAGCTGCGGTGTATGTCCCGCCCGACAACACGGAACAATTCGCTGCCGAAATTGACAAACTTTTAGACGATCCCTTAAAACGAGAGGAAATGGGCAGATTCGGGCGTCGTCGTGTTGTGGATCACCTTGCCTGGCGCCACACGCATAAAGCTCTTCTTCGTGCTTATGATAAAGTTTCCGAATTCATTGTACCTGCAGAAGAAATGCCCGTCTTTACAACGAACGAACTTGCTGATTTTTCATTTGCAAATATAGGAGATAAAGTAAAAATGGAACAATATGATGCAGAAAACATTTTTGATGACAATTCATTTGCGGAAACACCGAGTTTCAAAACAAATGACAAAAGTAAAAGCGGCATTCGATTTATGGATTTTTCAAAAAAATCCGAAACTATTGAAAAAGTATATTATGTGACTCCCAGCGGGACATTTGAAGAAATACAGAATTGAGACAGCAAAAGGTCTGTTCCCAAAGCCGGTGAGCAGATACCTGTCATTGCGAGGAGTGAGGAACGACGAAGCAATCTCATAACTGCCTGTCAAGCATGAGATTGCTTCGCTCCACTCCGTTTCGCTTGCAATGACAAAAGTACTCGTTGTAATAAAGATGCTCGATTGAATGGTTACATAATTTTGGCACGGTTGTTATCACGGAGAAAAAGTCGATGACTCTGAAAAATTATTCCATACCTGTTTTAGCTTTTTGCACATTTTTTCTGACCATGTGCTCGAATAAAAATCCAATGCAACCGGCGCAGCCAAATAAATGGGTTTCCATAAGCACGGGTCTGTCGAACCTGACAGTGCAGTCCATTGCTGTTCCGGGGCACAGTGGAAACAGAATCTATATCGGCACATTGGACGGAGTCTACAAATCCACGGACGGAGGAAAGAACTGGACGGATATAAGCGGAACGCTTGAGAATCGGGATACAAAGGCGCTGACCGCCAGCCCGGACGATCCCGAAACAATTATTTGCGGAACGTGGGGAAAAGGCGTTTTCAAATCACTGGATGCCGGGTTATCCTGGGAAAAGATTTGGAACGCGGACCAGGACCCGCGAATCAACAACGTGATCATCACCCGCCCCGATGGACAAAACGTCCTGTGGGCTGCGGCGGAAGACGGTGTTTACAAAAGTAACGATTTGGGTCGTTCCTGGACAAAATCCTTCGATCATGATCACGTCATTTCGATTGCCGGCCAGCCGAATAATGAAAACACACTATTCATCGGCGTGCGCTACAAAGGCATCTACAAAACAACCGATGCCGGGAAAACATGGAATCCGGCAAACCAGGGTCTGTATAAAACCGGAGACGGAGTGGCTGCTGCCAACAGCTATATCTTTTTTCAGAATAATCCCGACGAAATTTATGTGAGCACCGGCTGGGTGGATCTGTTCCGCTCCTCGGACGGTGGTCAGTCCTGGCAGCAGTTTGCAAACGACCTGAAATTCTCCGATGTCGTTTCAATCGACGCCGACAAAGAGAATCCGAATTTAATATGGGCGGCAACTTTGAATGACGGTGTGTATAAAAGCACAGACCACGGCGAAAGCTGGTCTCAATTCAATGACGGCCTGGAATCATTGCAGATGAAAAAAATATGTGTTGTAAAAAATGAGAAAACGACCGTTGTTTATGCCTGCACAGTGGGAAAAGGGATTTATAAATATGTCGAAAATTAAAAAACATCAGGCCATCCTTTTTGGCATTTTATTGCTGGGCTTTCTCATCCGAACAGGATATATACTGACGCTTGAAAACAAAGTGTACTGGGTGGACGAGTTCGATTATATGGCCCTGGCAAATCACATCGTTGCCGGCGATGGTTATGTTATGGACGATGGCGCGCCCACAGCGTTCCGACCCGTCGGCTACCCCCTTTTTCTTGCGATGTTGCGCGTTGTCGGGATCAACAGCCTTTTCGCCATACGGTTCGTGCAGGTGCTGCTCGGCGTGGTTTCCATCTGGCTCATCTATTTGCTTGGCAAGCTGTTATTCAACAGCACGGTCGGACTGGTTGCTGCCGGAATAACAACGATTTATCCGTACTTTGTCTTTGTACCTGGTACGGTTTTAGCAACCTCATGGTTTAGCTTTTTGCTCATTGCATCCACACTGCTGATATTTGTGGGTTCTGAGACTGAAAACATTAAGCTTATACTGTTAAGCGGGTTGTTGTTTGCCTGGGCAGCACTAACGAGGCCATCAGGAATAGTGTTGATTATAGCGGTCATGCTGTGGCTTGGAGTATACACTCTGCCCGATTTCCGGCGTCTGCTGAAACTGAGCATTCCGTTCGCGTTGATTTGTGCTGTGGCCGTTGCGCCCTGGATTTACCGCAATTACCAGGAATTTCATATCGTGAATTTATCAACAAACGGCGGACGAAACCTCTGGCTTGGCAACAATCCAAAGGCGACGATCAATACCGGAAGCAATATTCCGCTGCCAAAGCAGTTGGATGCCAAAATCGCAGCCGCCAAATCCGAGACAGAAGTTAACCGGATTTACATCAAAGAAGCGAAAAAGTTTATCCTGCAAAATCCGAAGAAATCTGTACTTTTGTTTCTTGAAAAGGCGATAAGCTTTTGGCGCTGGGATCCGTCACCGACAACGCACGGTTATGTGAGACAAAACCGGTTTTATCGCTGGATCAGCATTCTCAGTTTCGGTCCCATTTTTTCCCTGTCCCTGTTGGGATTCTTTTTTGCCTCGGCCGGGACGAGAAAAAAACTTTTATTGTTTTTCTTTTACGCTCTTCTGTTTACATTTTTACACGCGCTCTTTATCACCAAAGTGCGCTTTCGACTGCCATTAGATTATTTTACCATTGTGACCGCCTCGTTCGCATTAATGCGCTTTTACGAACTGGCGAAAAAAATGCGGAAAAAGAGACTATTCGCAGGCTCAAGTCACCTATGGAATCAAAGGCCTGTCGGAGATAATATTTAAAAGTTTATCAGGGCTCGTTAATTGTTGTGCAAAAGACATCACACTCGTCCAGAAAATGAGAACCCTGATTGATAACCAAGCAACGATAGTTTGACCTTGTTATTCTGTAAGAATCCTTTCGGACATGGAATTGAATTTTGAAAATTCTAATATGAGCATTGCCCCACCAGGATTCCTACTGAATGACACGCTGTGACATTTAATTTTTTATGATTATGCAAATACCTCAGCTAAAAATATTTTCAACGAGGAGTGCGGCGCCTTTATGCGCCGCAGTGCAATCCATAAAGAGATTGCACTCCGATGACTAGCTCAATTTTGCAATAGCTGAAACATCTGCATAGTCATAATATTTTTTTAACATTCGATGCCTCCCGGACCACCAGGAAGCTCCACACGCTGTTTGTTTTTTAGCGGCATCTTTGATTTTTCATCATAGAGTTTTGGGAGAGAGGAATTGAACCAAACAAGGTTTCATAAGGACTCTGAAAATGAGATCCGTCCCGACAGCGCAGCACATTTTTTACCTGACAAGATGAACCATGAATTGCGCGCGGCAATACATAGTCTGTTGGGATATCTTGAAATTTTTTCAGAGCAGACAAGCACCGATCTCAAACCGGATCAGGCGAAACTCCTTTCTCGCATCGACTATCACTCACACCACATAGCCGAAATCATATTAGCGCTGCTTGGTGACAAGAGAAAAGATAATGCGAACCCGCCTCATTCACTTCATTGATTGGGTTCAGGGACAGCATTTTTTCGATAAAATGATGAAGGAGCAAAGATGCCAAAGAGGTTCTTCCGGTCTTTAATATATTTATTGCTCACCTCGACAACTGTTTTCGCGCATTCCCAGCGCGGTTTCCGTCTCTCCATTGTAGAATCAAACAATTCATACATCATCTGCGATGTTCAGTTTGATTCCGTTGCTGTCGTGCAGCGTCAAATAAAGAGCAAATGGTATTCGGATATTTCCATGGGCCAATGTGCATTTACGGACAAGGAAGGTTTGCCGCGTCTTCCGGTTACCAGTCTCGTGTTGGGCATCCCCCCTGCCGGCACGCCGAAACTCACCATTCTTAGTGAAAACTCGGAGAGCAAATCTTTGGGCGACATCGCTCCCGCGGTCCCGCAGATCATCCGCGACGATTCTGACAAGAGTGAAACGCCCTCCTCAAAAGTCATTCCGACCGACTGGTATCCTGCAAAAGCTGCACAATTGGGCACCTCCGGTTTTATGCGCAATCAACGCATTTTACAGGTGGAACTGCATCCGGTGCGATTTCATCAGCAGGATAAAATGACGCGCATAATCAAATCGATGCGACTCAGAATCGATTTTAACAACACTTCCGCTAATAATGATTCGCAGTTCTCGCTTCCAGGCAAAAGTGCTGCAAAAGATGTTGAGAACCTTTACCGAAAACAGGTGGATAATTATTCCCAGGCGAAAAGATGGCGGCGGAGCGCAAAAGCGACGGTTTCATTAGCGAAAACAGAATCCGCAGCAGCGCCGTATCGCTTTAAATTGCAGGTAAAAGAGGACGGCATCTATTACGTTACCGGTGAAGAACTGGAACGAGCCGGGGCGGACCTCAGCACGATTGTTCCGTCAACCCTGACATTGACCAATCATGGTCATGTTGTGCCGATTATCGTCGAAGGCGTGGGCGACGGTGTTTTTTATAAGGACGATCGAATCGTCTTTATCGGCGAACATAATAGTGGTGATGGAACGTTCTACTCGTATTATTCCGATACCAACATATACTGGCTCACCTGGGGCGATGGTGTGGGCGCGCGGTTTGTGGAAATACCCGGCGTAGCGGACAGCACCAATCCCGACACCATTTCAACAATTCAAAACACCATCCATTTGGAAAAAGACAAAAAGTATGATCGCCTCCTCACCATGTCGCAGGAAGACAGAGATCATTGGTTCTGGCAGAAACTTTCCATTGGAGATCAGGTCCAAATTCGCATACCGGCTAAAGAAATTGTCAAAAATTCTCCCATGCACATCAGGGTCGGTCTGCAAGGGCTGACCTACCAGACGGCAAACCCGGATCATAAAGTCGTTGTCTCCATGAATGATCAGGAATTTGGCGAAGCGATCTGGGACAACCAGAATCCATTTGTTTTTGACTCCGGAGATCAAACCGCACAAAATATTGGCAGCGAAAACATTATCACACTTTATATTCCGGGCGGGCAGGAAAACGTAACTGTTGATCAGGTGTGGCTGAACTGGATAGAAGTGGATTGTCGGCAGAAACTGATCGCGCAAAATGATTCCATCGCTTTCACTGCCCGGCCATCGCAAAATGGAATTTTCAAAATCACGGGTTTTACAGACAATAAAATTTATATTCTCACAAAAGGAGGCTATCGCATCACGGCTGTTCAACCGTTGCGGGACAATTCCACCTACACGCTGGCATTCGTAAATCGCCTGCCGAGGGAAAGCAACTATGTCATTGCCTCCGGCAAAGCGCTAAAGCCGGTAATGCGGATTATTCAGGATAAACCCTCCGATCTTCACAATCCCGCCAACGGCGCCGACTGTATCATTATTTCCCACGCTGATTTTTTGCAGGAAGCAAACAAATTAGCAGACTATCGTTCGACGCAAAACCTGCGTACTCTGGTCGTCGATGTGCAGGATATTTACGACGAGTTTAACGACGGCATATATGACCCCGCTGCCATCCGTCGCTTTCTGAAATACGCTTATGAGAACTGGGTCAAGCCCTCCCCGCTGTACGTCCTGCTGTTCGGCGACACCACGAACATGATGGACAAGACAGCGGCGCATGAAGCAAACCTGGAAACCTTTGTCCCAACCATGATGGAATACACATATTCCTGGGGAATGACCGCAAGCGACAATTATTTTGTTGCGGTGCAAGGCAATGATTTTCTGCCGGATATGTTTGTGGGAAGACTACCGGCAAATACCGCGGAAGAGGCGGAGATCATGGTGCAAAAGGTCATCGACTATGAGACAACTTCTGTAAAAGATGAGTGGCGGCGAAACGTTTGTTTGCTCTCCGGGAATAACAACTTTTTCGAGACCAGCGCCCAGTACCTGGTCGATCATTTGATCCCCAAACGATTTGTTTCCAACAGGATTTCAACCGAACTGAAATCCCGCTATTTCGGCAGCACCGCTGATCTCGCTCACTATTTGAACAGCGGTCAGGCGGTCTTAAATTTTATCGGACATGGCGGCGGCGGCGTTTATTTCGATTCCGAACTCTTTCTGGTTGAAGATGTTTCGCTTTTGAACAACAGAAATAAATACCCGATTGCGTTCAGCATGACCTGCTTTATCGGTCATTTCGATAATCCGGAAATCCCTTCTCTCTCAGAAGAACTTTTACGCGCCAAAGACAAAGGCATTGTCGCTCACTTTGGCTCCGCAGGGCGCGCTTATCTTTACGGCGACTTTTTTCTCAACAATGCTTTGTTTGATGCGCTCTTTAATGAAGGTGCCAGCCGAATCGGCGAAGTGACGACCATGGGCAAACTGGGCATGGTGCAGGAAACCAAGGGTTACTGGGATCAGGTCAAAAACTATATCCTCCTCGGCGATCCGGCAATGATTTGTGATTTTCCGAAAGACGATATTCAACTGCACCTGTCGCAGACAATTCTGCAAGACGGCGATCAACTCACGGTAAGCGGACAGGTTCAAAATCAAACAAAAGGCAATATTACCATTTCCGCCTTTAATAATTTTGATTCACTGCTGGTGCAAAAAAAAGTGCCGCTTCAGAGCGGCGCATTTTCGGTTGATCTGTTTTCCCTGGATTCCGAATTCGGCAAAGCATGGAAAAAAGGCGGGGGAAATGGAATTGTCCGGGCGTATTTTGAGAATGAAAATGCCGATGGGGCAAGCAGCATTTCATTTTCCGTGAAACGACCGGGCGTGCCGCGTATCTACACGCAGCCTGAAAAACCATCGCATCTCGATTCGACATTTTTTATCGTTCAAATCGATTCAGCCGATTACGCCCCCCTTGGCGGGATTGCCTCTGTGAACGTGTTCTGGTCCACGAATACCGTTTCCTGGGAAAATTTAAATCTGCAAAAACAGGCGAATGGATTGTGGAAATCGCTGACCTCCATAAGCAAACCGGAAGGAACGAAAATATTTTACAAAGTGAGAATAACCGCAGGGGATAGTTCTGCAACGGAAAGCGAAATGAAAGAACTCCGGGTGATTTACCGGCCCGATCTTTTCATAGAACCCTCGTCAATAAATATCGCCGGAACATCTCACACTGTCCTTTCCGCAACGCTGCAAAACAGCGGCGACACCGATGCCGGTGCGTTCTCCCTGGTTTTGTATGAAGGCGCTGACCTGGATAACGGAACACAAATTTCTCCGAAACTTTCTTTATCCGGATTGAAAGCGCGAAGCGATACAACCATTTCGATACCCTGGGATAAAGCAACGACCGGTGCACACGAGATTTTCATCAAAGTCGATGAAGGGGATCAAATCTCCGAATCAAATGAAACGAACAATGTTACCCAGAAAAAGCTCTGGATCATCACCAGAAAATCCGGCACAAGCGGAACCATAACGGACGACAGCGGGAGCTATTCTGTTGCAATTCCGGCAGAGGGAATCACACAAAATACGGCCATATCTTTGGAGAAAAAATCGACGGCCCGATTTTTAAAAGCTGCGGCAAGTTCTTCGCTCACGCCAATAAAATTAGCGGGAGCATCCGATTGGAATGCCTGCGAAATTCGCTTCAGCGATTCGACCGTTACCACCACAAAGCCGGTTTCAGTCCGTCTCCACTATGATAAAAACGATTCGGCAACCCATCTTTTGCTGACCCGGGATGCGCTGCGGATTTTTGCCTGGAATGCAGCAAGCAATACATGGAACGGATTTGCAAGCACAATCAATCCTCAGGAAGCGAGTATTGCCGCACAATTGCCGGCGCAATATCTGATCTTTGCGCTTTTCGGCAGCAGCGATGCCGAGGCGCCGCACATCAAAATCGGCGTTGAAGGACAAAACTTTGCCGACGGGGATAATGTCAGCCCTCACCCCACGATGACCATTATGATCGAGGATGAAAGCGGCTTTGACTTTGCCCGTACCCCGTTTGCCGTGGCACTGGATGATAACAAAATTGAAGCAAGTGAATTGGCCGTTTTCCATAATAAAGATTCGAAAAATCAAGCCGTCATTACTTTTGCGCCGCAGTTAAAAGTCGGTGAACACCATCTTCAAATTGAAGCAACAGATATAAACGGCAATACCGCATCGACAAAAGTGGATTTCTCCGTGACGGGAAAATTTGTTTTGGCCTTCATAGCCAATCACCCCAATCCGTTTGCGCAGCAAACAACCATTGCCTTTAACCTCACCGATATTGCCGAGGAAGTTAAACTCGGAATTTATACGGTCTCCGGCAGGCTCATCCGCTCTTTCACTTTCTCCGATATCAGCGGATACGTTGAACAGGAGTGGGACGGGCGTGATGAGGATGGAAATGACATTGCCAACGGGGTTTATTATCTCAAATTTTCTGCGCGAAACGGCGATAAAAAAATTGAACGTATTGAAAAAATGGCGAAATTGCAGTGAGGTGGTTGTGGATGCAGGATAAAAAAACAAAAATATCTCAATTACCGGTGACGTTTCAGAAATCTTGTTCCCAAGCTCCAGTTGAATCTTGTTCCCAAGCTCCAACTGAATCTCGTTCCCAAGCTCCAGCTTGGGAACGAAATTCTCCGCGCAAGAGTGTGCTATTGCAAAAGAAATTATTTTTTTATCTGTTGATTATTCTGCCGTTCCTATGGGCAGCACCGTCTTTTGCAGGAAAATATGCAGCCGATTTTCTTCGCATCGGCGTCGGTGCCAGGCCCCTGGCCATGGGAGGCGCTTATGTGGCGGCTGCAAATGACGGCTCTGCATTTTACTGGAACCCGGCCGGACTTGCATCGCAGCACAAGGTTTCCCTTCATTTCGACCATGTGCCCATGTTCGGCGGACTGGCACAATACAACGCCGCCAATGTCACCATCGGATTGAACCCGCGCATGGCAATCGGCCTGAGTTGGATTCGGCTCAGCGTCGATGACATTCCCAGGTATGCCCCGCTCCGGGGCAGCAGTTACGACCGGCTGACACGAAACCAGTATCGCTCAACAGGCGAGGCCGAAGGCTATTTTTCCGATACGGAAGACGCATTGATGGTCTCTTTCTGCCGTTCCTTTCTTTTTGATATGTTTTTCGGCAGCGTCATCTCTGATAATCGCGTACCCATGGAAATTTCGTTTGGTTTTACCGGCAAATACATACACCAGCAACTGGATGCGAACAAGGGCTCGGGCCAGGGACTCGATGCCGGTGTCATGCTGCGTTTCCTCAGCGATCAATCCACTGCCGGAGAACCGAACACCTGGCTGGGATTCGGCGTTCTCGCGCGCGACCTGTCGCGCACAGATATCGTCTGGAACACGAGTTCCAACCACAAAGATCAGGTGGAAACGAAAGTGCAGGCCGGTCTGGCGTTTTCAAAACTTGCAAAACTTTTTCATACCCGTGTCACGCTCTCCCTGGATCAGGAATTTGGTTTTTACAAAGAACTACATGCAGGCGGCGAGTTGTTCTTTTTCAATACACTTGCGCTGCGGAGCGGATTTTACAACAAAAACTTTTCCGCCGGCGCCGGCCTCTCCTTCCTCGGTTTCACAATCGATTATGCTTTTGTAGCCAATGAACTGGCAAACACACATCGGATTTCAGGATCGTTTCATTTTTAAAAGTAGTGATAATTACACCTGCCTTTTTTGAAAAGCTAATATAAATAACATTTATCTTTTTATGTCATTGCGAGGAGCGAAGCGACAGTTTACCCCGAATTATCGGGGAAGCAATCTTTATAATTTGCACTAGCAAAAAAGTTTCTTCACTATCGCTCGCAATAACAGGTTTATTGCAACTATATTTAATAACGAACCACAGGGCGTCATTCAGAAGGAATCTTGTAGGGGAAACGCTGGAATTGGAATCTTTTAATTCTTGCGTTGTATATTTTCCTTCATATTGCTAAAAACAAGAAAACGACCACTCTAATTCAACTTTTTAGTAGATTACCAATTTAACAAGTAGCAATAAAAATCCCTTGCTTTTTACCAACAAATTATCTAACTAAATACAAGCAGATTTACCGCCAAAAGTATTTATGGCCAACCAGGGATTTCAAACACTTTTGCCGTTTCAGGCATTTTAAGCACTTGTAACTTGGCACTTTTCCCGGCTCCGAATCATTAAAATGGGGATTTTCTTGAGCAACGACGGAGTAAAATCTTTTTCCACCCAAAAGCCCAAACTCCTTGACCAGGTGCGCCGGATTCTCAGGACAAAACACTACAGCAAAAGGACTGAGGAGGCGGATGTCAATTGGTTTCAAAAAACTTGTACGTCCTGCTGTTGGAGTTGTACGGCGTCGATATATGGTGCTGCCCGGTGTGTCAGAAAGGACGGATGGTTCGGGTGAAAGAATTGAAGCGCATTACCGGGCTTCCCCCTTAGCGCTGGGAATTAATACAAACAGGCTTGTGGGGAACGACATTATCAAAGAACAACAGCCGGGGAAGCAGGATACGTACGTGCTGTTTGTGATGTGTATGATGAATAAACAAAACCAATGACACATGACATCCAATGATGAACAGAAAGAACGTTAACAATTTCATTATCGAGAAAGAAAAGGCAAAATTTAGCGCGAAACAGGCAGATAGAATACCCATAGGACTGCGGCATCGTCCAACATGAATTTTATCTGTCATTGAGCAACGTTGACCTTAGTTATTTTGCCTTGTCGACAGAAGCACATGTATCACCATTTGTGCTTCTTTTTTCGGCTCAACGACAGATAAAATCCTATACGTTAGCAGTAAAATACAGACCTCATCAGAACCGTATCTAAGAAC
>JAADGR010000471.1 GCA_013152225.1 Calditrichota bacterium | reverse complement strand
CAAATTGCTCGCTCGTTCCATAAACAACAATTCTGGCTTTGGGGTGTTTTTTTTTCAACGCGATAGCAAATGGATCATGTTCGTTTGCAAGACCAACGGCCACCATGTAAAGATCAAAATCTTCTTTTTCAACCCGGGAAATAGAATCCGTAGAATAAGGAACAAATTCCGCCTTAAATCCAAACCCTTCGAGCATCAGAGACAACGGGGTAGCAATGACATCTCTATCATCAATGATGGCGATACTATGAATCAATTCGCGACAGCGAGCAGACAAGCCAATGTCCCGCGTCGTCTGCTTGCTTTGTTCCCAATGAAAAATTTCCAGCGCTTCATTTAAGGATTCTTCGATGGTATAGGTTGAATGTTCACCTTTGCGGTCAAGTTCTTTATCGAACGCACACTGAGAATGAAATATTTATTTTCTTCATCCACACCAATGGTTTTGATGCGCACCCGGTCATCGATCATAAAAACGTCCTCGACCCTCGGCGCGCGCAGCCACATTTCGTTTTTCGGGAGAAGGCCCACAACCCCGGGTTCGAACTCGATCCAGGCTTTGCTTTCGGTTAACAAAACAACCTCACCTTCAAGAATACTGCCAACAGGATTTGTCTTTAAAAACTGCGGCCAGGGATCCTTTTCTGCCTGGCGAAAACTGAGTTCAATGCTGTGATAACGAGGAAGAGGTTTGACAACAACAGCATCCCTGCTCTCGCCGACGACAAAATGATTGTTCAGGTCTGTAATTTTACGGGTAAGTAAAGCCTCATCGCGCCGGACATATCCGACAATTCCGCCCTCAAGCTGCGTAAAAAGACCATAATAATCAATTCTGTCAATGGTCGTTTTTACTCTTTTACCTGGAGTAAAAGTTTGTTTAACTTGTTCCCAATCCATTTGCTCACCTTTTTATAATGAAAAGGGTTGATTCAAACTCGTTTGCTCCCCCGTTTGTGGTCGTTTCTTTTTAACGCAAATATTTATGAAGATAATGTCCCGGGCATTTTTTCGAGTTCATGTTTCGTCAACTCCCAAACGCTCGCAGAGTTGTTCCAGGAATACACCCTCGGCATTTACTGATTCGTGGTCGAGGATTTCCTGTACTTCCTTTTGAACTTCTCCCCTGTGTTCGTCAAAATCAGGATCGGAAATGGCAATATCTTCATAATCATCGCCTAACTCGGCAACAAAATTTTCCTGGAAAGGCTCATAAGTTTGTCCACTGTCCAGCAGAGCGAGCGTTCTGTTCAGCAGTTCAAATAAAAGTATACGCGCATGCGTCCACTTGCCTTCATTTCGCAACATCTTGGTGCGGACATACAAAATCTGGAAAGGTTCGATAATTTCCTTCGGATCGATTTTTTCGCTATGAGGAAAATCAAAAATACTGGCCACGTCTTCGCGGATGGCAACTATTTCATCAAGCCCGGGTGTTGAAACGAAAAAGTGACTCAATTCCGGAAAAACTTCAATGAGATTGATGAGGACATCGATCAAGGTACTTTTGTCTTTTTGTCGGATTGATTTTCTCAGGGCCTGGTAGCTGATGAACGTCTGGGGTTCGCTTACCCACGAGAGAAGTGTTGCCACTTGATGTTCGCAAGGGGTGCTGCCGATGTGACAGGTGCATCGTCCGAACAACTGTTCCCCGTCCACAATCATTTCCACGCGGAATTTGCCCTTACTCCGAACAGTCGCTTGAAGACCATAGTGAGTTTGAAAACGATATCTCACCAAATCATTCTCGAAGATTTGTTCTCCTTTTCTATAAATCTCAGGATTCGCAAATGCTTTGACATCAATAGGAGTGATTCTGGAAGGCATAGTATGACTCCTTGTGGTTTTTTTCACGTGCGGCCCGGCCAGGTTTTACCAGGATGATAAATCCACACGCTCCAATAATTCAATGATTCAATAATTATTACATTTCATTCTCTATTTATTGGTCACCATTTTCCTTGCAAAACGCGCTTTTTGTACAGCGCGGCGCAAAACCTCCTTATCAAATTCCGGATTGCTGTGAAAAAGGGGGAACCGTTCACTATGAGATTCCCGGGTCTTGCCAATTCCATCTTCATTGTAGGCAGTGACACTCAGGCATGGTGAGACGCCGAGCGAAAATTCCTCTGCTCCTTCCTCTAAAGCCACATAAAATTCCCCATTGCCTTCTTTAATTTCTTTAATTTCCTGCCATTCAAGGTACTCGCTTTTATTCGAACGTGGGAAAAACCGTTCAATTAATTTTGCTAATTTTTCAAAGCCTGAAACCGGTTTCACGGCAACCAGCCCCTTTTGCATAATAATAAATTCCACACCGTTTATGATAAAACGAAAAAATGCATTGACAACTCCGGAAAGAAACGTGATAAAAAAGACAATCCGGGCTGCGTTCTGGGCGATCTCAACAAGGCCAATGACATCAAAAAATATTGCCGTGAGGATGCCGAATACAAAACCTCCCAGAAGCCATGTAAGTATTTTCATAAAAAACCTGCTTGGGGATTTGTGCCGCCAGGAATAAAGCCTGCTTCCTAAATCTTTGTTAAATAATCGGTGCCAATTTTTCATAATTTATTTTTACTCCTTTAAATAATGACGACCATGTCTCTGCGGTGATTGAGCGCATTGAGAAAAGCACCTTGCGGAGAAACGGTTGCCCAGCATCCCGTTACAAACCACGCGTCCAGGGTCGGCATGGAACGGGTCATTTCTTCGATTTCCAGCAGCGCCTTGTCCGGATCATCGTTGCAGGCAAAAATATTGACTTTTTCGAATCTGACTTTTGCAGCTTTTAATTCGTCACGAGATCCACGAATACGTTCATTGAGATTAAGTACGCCCAGTCCACCGGTCATAATTGCATATTCACCTTTTTTTTCCCAGGAATTTAATCATTTGTTTTCCCGCTTCCCGGCCCACCTGGTAATTGTCCGTACCGATATAGGACCAGCACGAAATACAGGCTTTCACTGTTAGTTACCTGTCTGACCGCAATAATATTGAGTGACTTTTAACATTTCGTTCTCAGGACTGCTTGCAATATACAAAAAAGGTTTACTTTATCAAGAAAATAATTTGCGAACAGGTAAAACGCAGAATATCAAAAGTGTTCATACATTATCCTTTGTCCTTACGTTAAATTTAAATCTGCATTAAATTGTATTGTTGGTAGATTTATATATTAAATGCATTCGTTTGAAAATTGCTAAAATCTTAAAGTTTTAGCAATTGCTCGTTTTTGTAACGTGTGCGAGTTTTGTCATATTTGTAAAATTGGTGTGATGGGAAAAAAGGGACAACAGTCATGACGCGCGCAAAAGTTCTTGTTGTTGAAGATGATAAAGTCTTTGCTCGATTTACTCAAGGCAGCCTGATCGATTTTGGATATACTGTAATAAAAATCGTTGCCACAGGTGAAGAAGCCATTCAAAAAACCGGCGAGCTTAAGCCGGATATAGTGCTCATGGACATCAGCTTGCCGGGGGCGATGGACGGTATTGAAGCCGCAAAAGAAATTTATAATCGCTACGATACTCCCGTCGTCTACCTCACAGCAGCAGTAAACGATAGTCTTTTTCAGCAGGAAAATTCAAACAATCATTTTGGATATCTTGTCAAGCCCTTTGAAAAAAACCAATTATATGTGGAAATAGAGACCGCTTTACATAAGCACAAAGCTCAGCAGAAATCCAGAAAAACCCAGGAGTGGCTTTCTATCGCATTAAAAGGTATTACCGATGCGGTTATTGCCACGGACACCGGCGGCCTTGTAAATATGATGAATCCTTCGGCAGAAAAACTAACCGGTTGGAATCTGCAGGAGGCCATTTTTCAGCCGCTTGCAAAAGTTCTTAAGGTGTGTCAGAATTCTGAGAAACTCGGAGGGGATCAATTATCTCTTGAAACAAAAGCGGAAGAACTGTTCCACGCAGAAATTGAATTGGCGACCCAAGCCGGCAACATTCCCCTCGAGTGCAATGCCAATAAACTATACGATGACCAGGGGAAAATGATCGGCACGATTTACGTCTTGAGGGACATTCGCGAGCGCAAGCGGGCGGAAAAGGCTTTAAAGGAAAGTGAAGAAAAATTGCGCGCTCTTCTTAATGCACCTACTGATGCTATGGCGCTCATCGATCCTAAAGGGATAATTCTCTCAGCCAACAAAATATTTGCTGAAAAACTGAGCAAAAACGTCGACGCCATTATTGGCAAATGCTTTTATGAATTATTTCCGTCTGATCTTGCCAAATTCAGAAAAGCAAAAATTGAAAAAGTCTATAACACAGCTAAACCTGCACGTTTTGTGGACGAATCAGTAGACGGTCGAATTTTTAACATTCAGTATTACCCCGTTTGCAGCGCCGAAGGAAATGTAACAGAAATTGCAGTTTATGCCCGCGACATTACCGAGCTTTTGATTGCAGAGGAGGAAAACACACAGTTAGGCAGAATCGTGGATGAATCTTTGAATGAGATTTACATCTTTGACGCGAAAACTTTCCGCTATTTACGGGTAAACCTGGGTGCAAGAACAAATCTCGGTTATACGATGGAAGAACTTTATGAGATGACTCCGCTTGATCTCAAACCTGAATATACATTGCGCTCCTTCAAAAAACTCGTCCGCCCTCTTTTAAAAGGAGAAAAAGACCGGCTGCACTTTTCAACGAAGCATCGAAGAAAAGACGGCACACTGTATCCCGTTGAAGTTCATCTTCAACTCACGTCATTTAAAAGTTCTCAGGTCTTTGTCGCATTTATCCTGGATATTTCCGAGAGAGAACGCGCAGAAGAACAAATCCGGGAATTAACACAGGCTGTCGAGCAAAGTCCCGCATCTATCGTGGTTACAGATATAGATGGGAACATTGAATATGTCAACCGGAAATTTGAAAAAGTCACCGGTTATTCTTTACATGAAGCCATTGGGGGAAATCCCCGCATTCTAAATTCTGGTGAACAATCAGAGGAATTTTATAAAGACTTGTGGGCTACCATCCTCTCCGGCAACGAATGGCACGGTCAATTCCATAATAAGAAGAAAAACGGTCAATTGTACTGGGAGCAGGCTTCGATTTCTCCAATAAAATCCAAAGATGGCCGCATTACTCATTTTGTCACTGTAAAGGAAGATATTACGCAACAAAAAGAGATCGAGAGCGCACTGGCGCAAGAGCGGTCTCTGATGCGGGCTTTCATGGACTATATCCCCGATGCAATCTATTTCAAGGACTCGGAAAGCCGATTTATACGAGTCAATAAAGCTCAGGCCAAACGCCTGGGGCTGAAGGATCCTCAAGAGGCAATCGGAAAGTCTGACTTTGATTTCTTTTCAGAAAAAGATGCGCGCACAACCTTCAACAATGAAAAAAAAGTCAGGGAAAGCGGCACAGTTTCTTCTATAGAACGAAAAAAAATATTTAAGGACGGAAGGGAAACCTGGGTTTTGTCAACCCAGGTCCCGCTCATTAATGAGGACGGGGAAATTATCGGTGTGTTTGGTTTTTCTAAAGACATAACGGATCGGAAACGTGCCGAAAATGCATTGAAAGAACAAGAAGAGCTTTTAAGAGCCACTCTTGAAGCCACGGGCGACGGAATTCTTGTTGTGAACAAAAAGTGGCAGGTAACACACGCAAATGCCCGTTTTGCGGAAATGTGGCGCATTCCCGAAGAAATCATGCGGACAAGGGATGATCATAAATTGTTGCATCACATTCTTGACCAGGTCGTTGATCCACAGAATTTTATAAAAAGGGTGAAAAAACAATATCATAAATCGGAGCAGGCTTTTGATACGATCTATTTTAAAGATGGCCGTATTTTCGAACGCTTTTCGTGTCCGTTGGTAATCGACAAAAAGAATGTCGGCAGGGTCTGGAGTTTCCGAGATGTTACAGAGCACGCGCAATCTGAAAAAGCCCTAAAAGATTCCGAAGCACTTTATCAATCACTCATTGAAAATTTGCCGCTGAACGCATTTCGCAAAGATTTGCAGGGAAGATTGGTTTTTGCCAATACCCGCTTTTGCGAGACGCTGGAAAGACCTCTCGATGAAATGATTGGCAAGAGCGATTTTAATTTTTACCCTGAGGAACTGGCCGCAAAGTACAGAAAGGATGACAAAAAAGTCATTGAAAGCGGTCAAATATTGGACGAGGTAGAAAAACATCAAACGCCGGATGGCAATCGATTATTTGTACACGTGATAAAATCTCCGGTAAAGGATTCTAACGGCCGAATCATTGGATTGCAAGGCATTTTTTGGGATGTTACCGAACAGGAGCAGGCGGAAGAAGCGCTGCGTGAAAGCCAGGAAAAGTTTAAAAGTATCAGCGAGTCGGCTCAGGATGCAATTATTATGATGAATACTGATGGCGAGGTTTCGTTCTGGAACAAAGCGGCAGAAAAAATATTTGGTTATAACCGTGAAGAAGTGATGGGCAAGTACCTCCATGCTCTCATCACTCCGGCGCGCTATCGGGAAGTTCAGGAAAAATCTTTTGCTGCATTTCGAAAAACCGGGCAGGATGCGGCAACCGGCAAAACGGTTGAATTGACTGGGTTAAGAAAAGACGGTTCGGAATTCCCGCTCGATTTATCCCTCTCGCATATTCAATTGAAAGGAAATTGGCAGACCGTCGGTATCATTCGCGATATTTCGGAACGCAAAATTCTGGAGGGCCAGTTACTACAATCACAAAAACTGGAATCCATTGGCCAGCTTGCTGCCGGAATCGCCCATGAAATCAACACACCGACGCAATATATCGGCGATAATACGAACTTTCTCAAAGATTCATTTGCCGATGTTTCCAAATTGTTAACGAAATATCAGGCATTGCTAAAAGCTGCAAAAAACGGCGGCGTTTCCGACGAAATGATTGAAGAAATTGAGGAGATACAAGAAGATGCAGACCTCGAATATTTATTGGAAGAAATTCCAACTTCTATCAATCAAACGCTCGACGGCATTAAACGCGTAAGCAAAATCGTACGCGCGATGAAAGACTTTTCACACCCGGGTGTTGACGGGAAGACCGCCATCGATCTCAACAGGGCAATCGAAAGTACAGTTACTGTGGCGCGCAACGAGTGGAAATATGTCGCAGATGTTGAGATAAACTTTGATAATCAGCTTCCGCTGGTTAGCTGCGTGCCGGATCAAATAAACCAGGTTGTTCTGAATATTATCATCAATGCAGTGCACGCCATTTCCGACGTTGTCGGTAAGCACACGGATTCCAAAGGCAAAATTACCGTGTCAACGAAAATGGACGGGGATTATGCCGAGATACGAATCGGTGATAACGGCGCAGGAATTCCCGAGCATGCACGGGCAAAAATATTTGATCCCTTTTTCACAACAAAAGAAGTCGGCAAGGGGACAGGACAAGGACTGGCCATTGCCCATGATATTGTGGTGGGCAAACATGGCGGCAATATCTCTTTTGAAACAGAAACAGGCAAAGGAACAACATTTATTATTCGTTTGCCGATTATAGACAAACAGGCTTTGTAACAGTACTACTAGTTTAAGAATAAAAAAAATGCTGAGGTTTTCGATGGAAATCAAGGTCAATGCAGCAGTGGAAAAATATTAAGTGAGGCGACTGGAATGAAAAAAAGAATTCTTTTTGTGGATGATGAGGTGAACGTACTGATGGGTCTGAGGCGGTTGTTACATTCCTATCGTCATGAATGGGACATGGGGTTTGTAGGGAGCGGCCAGGAAGCTTTGGATACTCTGGCAAACGAATCTTTCGATGTGATCGTTACCGACATGCGCATGCCGAACATGGATGGTGCAGAATTGCTTGAACGAGTTTCTCAGGACTACCCGCACATCATCCGAATTATTCTGTCCGGGCATTCTCAAAGTGAGCCCATTTTTCGCTCCATCGGGCCGACTCATCAATTTCTATCCAAACCCTGTGAGCCTGAAGAACTGAAATCAATCATTACACGAACCAGTGCGATTCAGGATTTGTTACAAAATAGTGCCCTCAAAGAACTGGTGGCACAAATGCGTTCTCTTCCGAGCTTGCCGTCTCTTTATCTGCAAATTGTGGAAGAACTGCACTCCGAAGAACCTTCTATTCGAAAAGTCGGCGATATTATCTCCAATGACATGGCCATGTCGGCAAAAATCCTGCAACTTGTCAATTCCGCTTTCTTTGGATTACGCCGTCGCTGCACCAGCCCGGTGGAAGCTGCTATTTATCTCGGTTTTGAAACCGTGAAGACTTTGGTGCTGTCGATACATATATTTTCTCAATATAAAGGTGTCAGTATACCGGGATTTTCAATGGATGCACTTTGGAGTCATAGCATGACTGTCGGATCGTTTGCCAAGCTGATTGCAAATTCGGCAAGGGCGGGAAAGAAAGTTATTGAGGATTCCTTTACTGCCGGTATGTTGCATGATATTGGAAAGTTGATTTTTGTTTCCAATTTGCCGGAACAATATAAAGATGCTCTCGAAATTTCAAGGAGTAAAAAGATTCCCATCTGGCAGGCGGAAACTGAAATATTCACGGCTTCCCATGCGGAAGTGGGCGCTTATCTGTTGGGTTTATGGGGCCTGCCGGATTTTATTATCGAGGCCGTTACCTTTCATCACCATCCGGACAGATGTCCCCATGAAGAACTCTCACCCCTGACGACGGTTTATCTGGCAAATATTTTTGCTCACCAAAAGCCGGAAAGCGATAAAATTGCTGTCGACCAGGCTGTTGATATGAATTATCTGGCAAGATTAAATGCATTGGAAAAATTTGAAAGCTGGGGAATGATGTGCCTCGAGGTCAATGATTTTGTTGATATGTTGAGTAATTAAGGGGCGGAGGAAGGATAACGGAGACCGGAAAACGATCAAATACCAGGAGTGCAGCCCCTTTAATGCTTGTTTCGACGCTCTGCGTCGAGTATTGAGATATGGAACGATTAATAGCAGAGATAAACATCTGCGATAGTGAAATTCTAAATTCATGATGAAAGGGAGGCGGGATGTCTGATAAAATTCTTTGTGTGGACGATGATGCAAATATTTTAGCGGGTTACAGACGGCAATTGCACAAACAATTTCATTTGGAAACGGCGCAAAGTGCGGCGGAAGGATTGAAAACCATTTCTGAGCGCGGCCCGTTTGCTGTTGTGGTTTCGGATCTGCGCATGCCCGGCATGGACGGAATCGAGTTCCTCGGCAAGGTTCGTTCGATGTGGCCGAACACGGTTCGCGTGATGCTCACAGGTAATGCGGATCTGGATTCCGCCATCAATGCCGTGAATGATGGGAATATTTTCAGATTTTTAACAAAGCCCTGTCCGGCACATCTTCTTGCAAAAGCAATCATTTCTTCGATCGAACAGTATCGTCTTGTAACGGCGGAAAAGGAACTGCTTGAAAAAACTTTTAAAAACAGCATCAAAGTTCTGGTTGATGTTTTGGCGATGGTCAATCCGCTGGCTTTTAGCCGCTCCTCCCGCGTCAAACACTACGTTCGCCATATCGTCAGGGAATTAAAACTTCCCAACTTGTGGCAGTTCGAAATCGCTGTGATGCTTTCTCAAATCGGATGTGTCACAGTACCTCAGGAAGTGCTCGAAAAAGTTTTGACAAATATTCCTCTGACGCCGAAAGAACGGAAAATATTTAATTCCCATCCATCTGTTGCTTATTCTCTATTATCAAAAATTCCCAGGTTGGAAATCGTTTCAAAAATAATTGCAGGCCAGCTAAAACCTCTGGGCAGCGCTTCTGAGATGAATTTTATCACCGGTGATGTCGTCGCCCTGGGTTCGCAAATTCTCAAAGTTGCTTTGGATTTTGATCAATTGCATGAAACCGGAACAGATACGGAAAAAGCCGTGCAACTCATGCTGGAACAGCCTGACCAGTATGATCCGAATATCGTCAGCGCTTTGAGAAATGTTAAATCTTCGTCATCCGGCATGGAGGTCAAACTGGTAACTGCCCAGGACGTAACCCTGGGGATGATCCTGGCAGAAAATGTCTATACAAAAAAAGGGCTGTTACTTGTTGCCAAGGGAAAAGAAGTTACCTATACGGTTCTTAAAGGGTTGAGGAACTTTTCCCAGGGCGTCGGGATTCAGGAGCCTTTTCGTGTTTATGTTCCGCGGGCTGCGTAGCTGAAAAAAATGATTCGCAGCTAAAGCATCAGCATTTGAGGGGTAATTTTTCGGGGGATCCCATTTTCTTTTTGTCCTGTCGGCACAACAAACCTAACTTGGAAATGTAAAACAAACCCCATAACTTTTCCCTCAGGAAAGTACAATTTTAAACTGTCATAGGAAAGGTTGTTGACTAGGTGAAATAAATCTGTTATATTTGGCTGATTCCAAAAAAATGAATCCGGTTGCAAAAACATTCAATTGTCATTGGAGGAATAATGCTAAAGCCTGTTTTAGTAACGTTCATTTTATTTCTGTTTGGGACTCTTTTAAGTTTTGCCGGAGGAAAAGTGGATCAGCAAACAATATCCAATACTATTCAAATCCTCGAACAAAAATATGGGGATCAACAGCGTCGACGAATTGAGAAAGGCGTAAAGCAGGTTGCCGGTTTTTGGCGGCAGGATGATGGTTCCGCAGACGATTTTTCAGAGTTTTGCCAGAAGCAATTCATTGTCGATGAAAAATTGCTGCAGGAAACTTTTGAGCGATACGAGACGAACCTGGAATCCATTTACGGGTATGGCCACGAAATTCAGCGTGATCTTTCTGTCCCCATGCAACTGGACATCGGCCCCATTCTGCCCGTGGATTATTTCTTTGCCGAATTTGATCCGTTTGCCCACCTTGACGATGATTTTTTTGCGTCAAAAATTGCTTTTGTTACCTTGCTGAATTATCCCCTGTATACATTGGAAGAACGCCTGAAATTGGGCCCGACCTGGAGCCGTGAACAATGGGCGCAGGTACGGATGGTTGGAAAATTTGCCAGCCGCGTCCCGGCCGCAGTTTCTCAAAAACTTACTGTCGCTTATGTTCAGGCCGAGGATTATATCAGCAATTATAATATTTATATGCACCATTTGCTCGATGACAACGGCAATCGCCTGTTCCCAAAAGGTCTCAAGCTCATCACTCACTGGGGTTTGCGCGACGAACTGAAAGCACAGTATGCCAAAACCGACGGTCTGCCGCGTCAGCAAATGATTCAAACCGTCATGGAAAGAATTGTGACCCAGCAAATTCCGCAAAAAGTTATTAATAACGATCAGGTCGACTGGAATCCTATCCGCAATAAAGTTTATCAAGACGGCGTGGAAATAAAATTTGAGCCGGAAAACAATACCCGCTATCAGCGCCTTTTGGATATATTCCGCGCAGAACAAGCAGCCGATCCCTACTATCCGCTTTTGCCGACAAAGATCGACCGCCGCTTCAAAAAAGACCGCGAAATTCCGGAGGCGG